>CBFCXR010000236.1:0-3788 GCA_965602045.1 uncultured Bacteroidales bacterium
TGCAAATTGAAAATTTAAGAATAAGTCTGGTTCAGACTGATATTACCTGGGAAGATTCTCCTGAAAGTGTTATATTTTTTAAATAAAAAAAGTAGGCATAAAAACCTACTTTCAAATTACTTTGCATTGAAATACCAAATATCTATCTGTTATATCGTGAACGCGTATCCCGATGCTTAGGTTGGGATTTTTTAACAACAACTATATTACCATCCAATTCAGCATCATTTAACTGATTAATGGCTTCGTTACCTTCATCATCATTTGGCATTTCAACAAATCCATAGCCTTTGGATCTACCTGTCTGATAATCGATAATTACTTTGGCTGAGGTAACTTCACCAAATTTTTTAAAGGCTTCTTTGAGATCATCACTTGAGGTCTCATGATTTAATTTCGCAACAAAAATATCCATAAAAAAAATTTTTATATTATAAAAAATTATATACCCGGAATAAAGAAGCTGGTTAACTAAGAAATTAACAGCTATTTCCATAATAACCAGAAAGTTCTAAATGTGCTCTTATACTCTTTACTCCTTTCTGCAAATCTAATTTTAATTTTTTTAAAAAAAAATTTTATACCGTCACTTAATTAGAATTCCAGTCATATATTATTATAATTATCTATTATTCAGGTAGGTTTAAAAGCACTTCAGTTAAGCTGAAGGAAATAAGGAAAACCAAATATTAGTAGTTATATATTCGATTTTTTATGTTAAATAATATAGAACATATTTTATATATAATGGAAAATTGTTATACAAAAGATTATTGTCATTTATAAAGCTGGATATATTTAAAATCTTTTATTTGGTTATATTTGGAAAACTTTAAATTAGCTTAAGTAAAATGAAGAAATTCAAGTGCATTGTTTGCGGATATATTTACGATCCTGAAGAAGGAGATCCTGATGCTGGAATATCACCTGGAACACTTTTTGAGAAACTTCCTTATGATTGGATTTGTCCCGTATGCGGGGTATCAAAAGACGACTTTGAGGAAGAGGAATAAAGTATAATATCTTAAGTAATATTAGTTAAAAACAGCAAAATTTATTCCTCTGGAATATTACTTAGGACATCAGTTAGTAAATCCCAGAATTTCCTGGTTGATTGTATATTTATTTGTTCATCCGGCGAATGGGCATCTGTAATTGTAGGGCCGAATGAAATTATATCAAGATCAGGATATTTTTCAAGAAATAATCCACATTCCAGTCCGGCATGAATTGCCCTGACTTTTGGATTAGAGCCAAATAGTTTCTTATATGACTCTTTTGTAATTCTGAGTATTTCAGATTCCAAATTAGGATTCCAACCGGGATATCCGTCAGTATGCTCAACTTTCGCTTTTGCCATACTGAAAACACTACTTACTGCATTCGATATATTGACTTTTGCCGATTCTACTGAACTTCTCTGGCTTGTGGTTATAAGAATATTATTTTTATTATTGAATTTAACCGAGGCTAAGTTAGTCGATGTCTCTACTAATCCTTTCACTGAGCGGCTCATTGCAATTACTCCGTTGGGGCATGCGTAAAGGATATTTAACAACTTGTTTTGAATTCCTTTTTTAAGAACTTTCTTAGGACTTTTTATTGATGTTAGTGATATGCGCAGGTCAGGTTCGGTTGTTCTTAATTCATTATTTATTGCTATAATAAATTGGTTAATGTGCTTTTTTAATAGTTGTTCAATCTTAGCGGGTATTGTAAATTGGGCATATGCTTCCCTGGGGATAGCATTTGACAGATTTCCCCCTTCAAATTTCACAAGTCTTAATTTTAACTTTTTATTTGCAATCCAGAGAAATCGATTTAGTATTTTTATTGAATTTCCTCTCCCTTTATCAATGTCATCTCCTGAATGTCCACCCTTTAAACCGGTTATGTCAATTTTGTATGCGAGATGGTTTTTTGGATTATTTTTAGTTTTATATCCTATATGCGCAGTTGTATTAATACCTCCGGCAGATCCGATAAATAATTCTCCTTCATCTTCCGAATCAAGATTAATTAATATTTTACTATTAAAAAACTTGGGTTTTATATTAAATGCTCCTCTTAATCCCATCTCCTCATCAACTGTAAATAAACATTCGAGAAGTCCGTGTTTAATATTTTTATCTTTTAGAATCGTTAGTTGTGCAGCAATACCTATACCATTATCAGCTCCTAATGTAGTACCTTTAGCTTTCATCCAATTTCCTTCTACAGTAGTAAGTATAGGATCTTTTTCGAAATCGTGACTTATTGTGTTGTTTTTTTCACATACCATATCTACATGGCTTTGCAGGCAAACTGGTTTTCTGTTTTTATAGCCGGAAGAAGCAGGTTTAATAATTAGTAAGTTACCTGTCTTGTCTTTTTTTGTTTCAAGCTGATGTTTTTTCGCAAATTCCATCAGGTAGGTGATTATTCTTTCCTCATTTCCTGATTTTCTTGGTATATGACATATTTCATCAAAATATTGCCAGAGAGCGTTGGGCTGCATATCGATATTATTTCCCATAATTAACAAATTTTATTATTAATTATAAACATCATACTGACGAATTTAACTTATCTTACATTTGTAACCTAAAAAAATGATATTAAAATCCCTTTAATAATGATATTTTATTTTTTACTTTCGTCTATGTTTATTGAATTTAAGTAATACATAATTCTTAAATATTGAGAGTTTAATATTATATGTTAGATTTTCAGCAAATACTGGTTTTCATTGTAATACTTTTCATTTTAGTTTCATTGTACCTGGAACTTTTAGGACCTGCATTTACATTTATGATCGCAGTAATTACACTTGGGATTTTTGGAGTATTAACTCCTAATGAGATAATTAGCGGATTGGCAAATGTTCAAATTGCTGTTATCATTATGCTTCTTCTTTTTGGTGATATTATTAAAAAAACATCTGTAATTGAAAATACATTTGACAGATTGTTCAGGTCTGCAAGAAGTTATAAGGGTTTTCTCAGCAGAATGATGTTGATAGTGGCAACTTTCTCTGCTTTTTTAAATAATACTCCTTTAGTTGCCGTGATGATGCCATATGTTCATAATTGGTGCAAACGCAACAATTATTCCCCTTCAAAGTTCTTAATCCCACTTTCTTATGCTGCAATACTTGGTGGTACGGTTACATTAATAGGTACATCAACAAACCTTATTGTTAACGGAATGATTCAAAATAATACAATAATACCTGAATTGAGGTCTCTCGAGATTTTTGATTTTATATATGTTGGTATTCCAATGGTTGTTATCGGATTTTTGTACCTTTTATTTTTTGGGAATAAGATTTTACCTGACAAATCTACTATAACGGAGAATTTTAGCGGTGATACACGTGAATATATAATTGAAGCAAAAGTACGGGCTAAGTCCCATCTTATAGGAAAAACAATTACTGAAGCCGGACTGATTGATCTAAAAGGACTTTATCTTGTTGAGATTTTAAGAAGGTCATTCCGTATTTCTGCTGTATCACCTGATTTAATTTTAGATAGAGGTGATATGTTAGTATTTGCAGGCGAAACTTCAAGAATTGCTGAATTAATAAATGCAAATTCGGGTCTTGTATTACCTGAAGTAGGAATGTTAACAAAAAAGAGAAGAGCCGAAATTGTTGAAATTGTAGTATCACAGAACTCATCGCTGATTAATAAATCAGTAAGGGAATCTAATTTTAGAAGTAAATATGATGCTGCAATAATAGCAGTTCATAGAAATGGAGAACGAATTGAAGGTAAATTAGGAAATGTATTATTAAAAGCAGGTGA
>CBFCXR010000237.1:0-3743 GCA_965602045.1 uncultured Bacteroidales bacterium
TTAAGGGGGCTGTCCCTATTTATTATTTTGATACTATATCCTTTATTTGCTCAATTTCTTTTGTAATAGCTTTTCTTTTTATAAGCGTATATTTGTTGATATTCATATCATTAAACCATTTGGCCCATAAATCCATTAACCTATCCCATTCCATATCTTTATCCCTGGGACATGCCTCAACTAATATAACATGCAAATCCGGAAAAGCATTTTTTACAGGTTGTAATTTTTGTACATCTTTCCCAACTATTGGATAACCATCAGTAATAACAAATAAAAAATTTGAAGTTAATGTATCATTAGAGTAATCATTCTTTAGGTCTTCATAAAAGTATTTCCAGATATCAGCGCCATAATAATCCAAAGGATTTTTACTAAATACGGCCTTTTTATATAATTTATCCAGTGAAGTATTGAAAGTGTCCTTTCGCTCCGCTTCTTTTGCCCGGCGGTAAATATTAGGGATAGTTCCCATATTTATATAAAGGTCATCTTCAAATACATCAGCCTGAATACCTGATCCTCGTTGAGGAGCAATTACTACTTTTATCTCATCTCTTGACCTTATGTATAATTCCTTTTTAACCTTCTGTTCGAAGACGTCAAATATTGATCTTATAATAGTCTTATCCCTGTCAGGTTGTTCTTTCTGAATAATTAACCTGTCAGACAAATCCAGAAGAATTATATAATTATGTTTTACAGTGGCACTTTTCTTTTTAGGAGGTGCAGGAGGAGCACAGGCTCCAGCAATTAACACGAATATCAATAAATTGAATATCAGATTATGTTTATTCATAATTAAAAGTTTTAATTATTTCCGTAATTCATATTTGTTAAAGTGGAGAATACCTCAACCTTTTTGTTTTACAACAATTACAATGCCTGGTTTTATTTTATGTTTTACTTCAAAATCATTTTTGATATTAAGGCATTTTTGTTTCAGGTCTTTTAGATTCTCAGGAGCCAGATACGAAATCCAGCCTGATGTAAATTGATCAATGTAACCCCTAAGATTGCCGTACATTACTGTATTAATTTCTTTTTTAAGTGAATCGATACGGGCCTCGATTTTTTCAACAGGTAAAAGTTTATTCTGAAGATTTACTATATCTTTTTTCAAGTGTTTAATAATCTTGAGCAGATTATTAGTTTTATGACGTTTGATCCATTCACGCAGTAATGAGTCTAACAGTATACTCCAGATGATATATACCAAAAATCCAAGAAACAAAATAATGTAAAATGTTGAACTCTGGCTCCATTTAATAGTTGATAGTCCCATAAGTTCTTTGGCCGATTCAGTGTTATTGTGGATGATAAATGCAATAAGAAAATCAACAGTAAATGTAACACTGATAAGCAGGGCAATAAACAAAATTTTTATTTTGTGTTTTAATTCCAGCAATATGTGAAATGCCCATCCAAATGCATAAAATACAAAAGGAACTAAAAACAGCAGGTAGTTATATTTTATTGCTTCCGACAGCTCATAAGGGCCGGGCATAATACTACCTGTACCAATGCCTTCGACAATATTTGTTGCAATTTTTTCCAGGTCAACATATAAAGCCTTATAAGCAGCAGATACATAAAAGAAAAACAGATAACCTGTAAGCATAATAAGAATAATAAGGTTAATACTGAATTTTACTGTACTGAAAGAGCTTTTCTCCATTTCTTCATCACTTTTAGCCCTGTCTTCCCTAACATGCAGAAGTTCATTTCTGTGATCGTCTACCTTCTTTTCCTTAATTTTAATCTCTTCTTCGATTTTTGCATTACTGCTTTTATTCTCCTGGTATTTCTTTTCAAGCATTTTAACCTGTTCCCTTTTTTCTATTTTTTCTTCTTCTGAGAGTCCTTTATAGTTTTCCTCAACAAGGTCACCATTAATCATTCTTTCAAGGTAGGATGCATAAACATCCGGATCACCTTTGACCTTACCGGAACGTTCATAGCCAAAATCATGAAGGTTTACCCTTTCAACATGCTGGCTGATTTTTACTTTTTCATTTTTTGATGGATTTTTAACATTGTTTTCCATATGATTTAGCTTATAATTTATTGTATTTGAAATTTTGTTAATTAATTATAATGGAATAATTGAATTGTTAATACAATTTTAAGTAAATAAAATGGACAAATCAAAACGTAATGTGATTTTAATTTCATCGGGGATTCTATTTTTTATACTGGAATAGGATACTTTGTACTTGAATTAATGAATGCCAGCGTCCTTGAGCCTGGACCACATATTCGTAAATAATTTCGGATAAGGTAGGGATGCCGATCTGGTTTTTAAGTGCATTGGTAATTCCTGTGTTATGTATTTTTAATACTGGTACTGAGATATAAACATCGGCTTTAAGAATAGCTTTATGTACATGATATTTGCTATTGTGAGGAGTAGCGGTTCCGTAGTTCAAAAGATTTATTTCTTCAATATGTTCATAGCTGGGATCAGTTGATCTGGATACCTGCGTGCTTAATCAGGAATAATCAGATGGAACTATAGCAACTTTAGTAGTCGCCGATGTAATAGCATCAAATTCAGATTCATACCTGAATGTACCCTCTTCAAATACATATCTCTTGGAAGTTGCTAAATCCTAACAAATAACAGTAAGTGCAATAACTATGGATAAATAAACCATTAGTTTTTTCTTTCTATTTTGTGTTCTCATATTGATATTTTATCTTATATATTTTAAATTTAAAAAATGCTATACGCTAATCCAAACAGAAAAGCCCCGGAAATACAAATGGACAAATAGAATAGAAATACTCTGGAACTAAAAGCTGATTTCAAAAGTACAAGATTTGATATTTTAGTAGCAGGTCCGGATATAAAAAAAGCTAAAACTGCGCCTTTACTCATACCAAGATCTGCCAATTGCTGAACTACCGGGATGGCAGCTCCGCCGCAAACATAAAAGGGAATACCTGCCCCAGTTGAAAACAAAATTGATAAAAAATTATTCCCATTGAATAATTTAATCATAAAGTTTGGAGGGACAGCGATCTTTATTATTGCAGCCAATAATATCCCAAGGAAAAAGTATTTACTAATATACATTGTCATTTTATAGAGTTCTGTTCCAAACTGACTAATAATATGTTTACTGGACCTATGACCAAATGATGTAATATTAAAATGTTTATTTTTATTAACAACGATCTCCGGCTGAATATATTTGCTTTTTATCAACCATAATGTAGAATATCCTGCAGCAATTCCAAGTAGAAATGCTGCTAATAAACGTAAAATAGCCATTTCATATCCAAATGCTCCTGCTGTTAACAGGAAAAGATTTGGATTAATTAATGGTGATGATATAACCAGTGACATTAATACTGGTAAAGGTGTTCCAATTAAGAATAATGCTGCTGACAAAGGAATAACAACATAGCTGCCCAAAGGAGAAATAACACCAATCAGAGCTGCCAGAATAATTGAAAAGTTTTTTCTGTTTTGAAAGAATTCAGTAATCTGTTTCTTTGATAAAAATGATTTTATTAAGCTGGTAGCAATTATACCTAAAACCAGATATGGCCATAAATTCCTTAATAGTATAACTGCTTCGAAAAGTACCTTTCTTGTATAACTTCCATAAAAGTGATTTAAAAAGCTATAATAAAGAGATTCTATATCAATTATTCCCATTTTCAAAGATATGTATAAATAGGGACAGCCCCCTTATTTTTAACAGTTATTTTAAGGTTAAGAACGGGACAAAAAG
>CBFCXR010000238.1:0-3710 GCA_965602045.1 uncultured Bacteroidales bacterium
GGGCAAAACAACTATTTCACGAAAAATTGGTGATAAAGAATGGGAAGGAGCTGGGTGGACAGGACAACCTCTGCTGATAAAGGAAAACGATAATTTTTATTTAATCCAGGGAGCATTTGATCACCATTTAAAAAAAATAAATGCAAATACTGGAGAAATAATATGGCAATATAAGTTTGATGATGTAGTTAAAGGCACAGGCACTATTTGGAATAATTATAAAAGTGTTGAGCGAAATAACAGGCTAATAATTTTGCAGGGAAGCAGGCTTGGTGTCGGTAAATACATTGACTCAAAACATATCCCCAGCTATAGGGCTATTTCATATTTTACAGGAAAAGAGTTATGGAGGCTGGATGTTAAGTGGACTGATAGTTACAGTCGTGATGCGGATGGTTCTGCTTTAATAATAAATGATACTGCCTTCATAGGTTTGGAAAATTCACTTTTCACAGTATTAAATCCCGACTATAGAATGGCCGGTATTAGAGATGGTATGCTTCAGCCTGAAATATATCAGGAGATAAAGTTATATGAAGATGAAGATGTTGTTTCTCATAAATATAATGTTGTAACAGAATCATCGCCTTCTTTGCTTAATGGCAAAATATATATTACATCAGGTTCAGGACATGTATATGGCTATGATTTAAAGAAAAAGCAAATTGTATGGGACTTTTTTATTGGTTCTGATATTGACGGTACTTCAGTAATTACAAATGATAACTACCTGCTAGTATCTATCGAGAAGCAATATATAAAAGGGAAAGGAGGAACTTTTAAACTTGATCCTTCTAAGGATCCTGAAGATGCTGTTGTTTGGTATTTCCCCACCGGGAATAACGAGTTTCTAAGTTGGGAAGGTGGAATAATAGGTTCTATTGGAATTAACGATAATTATAATAAGGGAGATTTTCCTTACCTGGCTGCATTTATGGCTATCGATGGTTATTTGTATGTAGTAAACCACATGTTATTGGATAATACTAAAAGAGTGGCAGGTCCAAATAGTATTAATAACTATCCGACACCTGAACTGATATTTAAAAAATATATAGGCCCCTCAATTTCAACTCCGATTTTTGTTGAAAATAAATTGATTGCGGCAAGTTATTCGGGTATTAATTTATTTTCTTATGATAAGGAATTATTATTTGAACATCTTGACAGCATTTCAGTCCCTTTTGAGTCAACACCCATTGTTTACAATAGTAAAATATTTATTGCATCTCGAAATGGTTACTTTTATTGTTTAGGTAATTATTGATAAAGTATTGGTTTATTTGGATTTATTTATTAAATTAGATTGAAAATTATTATCAACCTGTCTGTATGCCTTATAAAGAAAAGAAAGTTGAAAAACTATATTATTCAATAGGCGAAGTTGCTAAGATATTTGATGTGAATACTTCTTTAATAAGATTCTGGGAGAAAGAGTTTGATGTAATAAAGCCTAAGAAGAATAAAAAGGGAAACAGGTTTTTCACAAAACAGGATATTGACAATTTTCATCTCATATATCATCTTGTAAAAGAAAGAGGAATGACGTTATATGGAGCTAAGAAGAAACTCAAAGAAAATAAAGAAGATACTATAAAGAATTTTGAAATTATTAAGTCTCTTACAGATATTAAAAACATTCTTTTAGAAATTAAGGATGTTTTATAATACCAGTCTTTCTTTATATAATTTAGATTATTTTATAATTCATATTTACAAAAGTCCTTCAATTTTCCATTATAAATGAAATTATCTGAAATAATTTCTGTTATTGAATCATTTGCGCCATTGGCGTATCAGGAAGCATACGATAACGCAGGCTTACTTTTAGGCAGTGAGAATATGGAAATTAAAAAAGCATTAATAACGATAGATGTCACAGAAGAAGTAATTAACGAAGCAATTAATGTCAAGGCGAACCTGATAATATCTCATCACCCTGTAATTTTTAATGAAATTAAGAAGATCACTGGTAAAACATACACAGAAAGGATTATCATTAAAGCAATAAAGGATAATATGGCAATTTATGCTGCTCATACTAATCTGGATAATGTTATGGAAGGTGTTAATTATAAAATTTGTCAGAAATTAGATCTTGATAATCTTAGGATTCTTTCTCCGGTTAAAGGTGAACTGAGAAAAATTGTAACATTTGTCCCCCTGGATCATGCTGACAAAGTTAGATTAGCAATATTCAATGCAGGTGCAGGTCAAATAGGTAATTATGAACAATGCAGTTACAATCTTGAAGGTTTTGGTACATTCAAAGGATCTGAAGAAACTAATCCTTATGCCGGAGAAAAAGGTAAACTTCATATCGAGAAAGAAATAAGGATAGAAACCATTTTCCCAAAAGCAATTCAACAGAAAGTAGTATCTGCTATGATTGCTGCTCATCCATATGAAGAGGTGGCTTATGATATCTACCCCCTTGATAATTCTTATGCTAATGCAGGCATGGGGATGATAGGGGAATTAGAAAAAGACACAAATGAACTTACTTTTCTAAAGAAAATTAAGTCGGTATTTGATATAAAAACTCTGAAGCATACAAAACTTAGAAATAAAAATATTAAGAAAGTGGCTGTTTGCGGAGGTAGTGGTTCATTTCTCATAAAAGATGCGATTTCGGCAGATGCCGATATTTTTATTACAGGAGATATTAAATATCATCAATTTTTTGATGCTTATGATAATATTCTCATTGCTGATGTGGGGCATTATGAAAGTGAACAATTTACAAAAGAAATATTTTATGAATTACTTAAGAAAAAATTACCTAAATTTGCGCTTCATTTATCAAAAGTAAAAACAAATCCAATAAATTATTTATAAAATATGGCGGAAACAAAAGACAAGATTGCTGAAAAAACTGAACTCGCGGTTAAAGATAAACTTAGAGCTTTGTATAACCTTCAGAAAGTAAATTCAGAAATTGATAAAATAAGAATTCTTAGAGGGGAACTGCCCCTGGAAGTTCAGGACCTTGAAGATGAGATTGCAGGATTACAAACGCGTGTTGATAAATACCTGGAAGAAGTTAAAACTTTGGATACATCTGTTTCAGATAAGAAAAATGAAATACTTGCAGCTCAGACCCTGATAAATAAATATAAAGAGCAGCAGAACAACGTACGAAATAACAGGGAATTTGATTCTCTCGCAAAAGAAATAGAATATCAGACTCTTGAAATTGAATTATGTGAAAAAAGAATTAAGGAATTTGCAAACAAGTCAAAGGATAAGAATGAGGTTATTAATGAATCAAAAAAAACACTTGAAGAGAGAACCACTGACTTAAATGACAAAAAATCTGAGTTAGATGAAATTGTTAATGATACTCAAAAAGAGGAAGAGTTGTTATTAAAAAATCGTCAGAAATATGAAAACATAATTGAAGAGAGACTCTTAACAGCGTATAAAAAAATAAGAAAAAATGCCAGAAACGGCCTTGCAGTTGTTTCTGTTGAAAGGGATGCCTGTGGGGGTTGTTTTAATAAAATACCGCCTCAAAGACAATTAGACATACGTTCCAGAAAAAAGATCATTGTTTGTGAATATTGTGGTAGAATACTAGTTGATGAAGATATTCTGGAAGAAGACAAGAAAGAATAAAAAGCTCTGGTTGGTCGCTTCTCAGGCTTTCCTTTTGTGGAAAGCAAGTTTTTCTACTCTTCGTTCATTTCTTATTCCTTCCCTTAGGTCAG
>CBFCXR010000239.1:0-3696 GCA_965602045.1 uncultured Bacteroidales bacterium
TATCTTTCTCCTGTGCTCGGTAAAACAGTTACAATCATTTTTCCTTTATTTTCGGGTTTCCTGGCAATTTTCAATGATGCAGCAACAGCAGCTCCCGAAGATATACCGCATAATAAACCTTCTTCCTTCATTAATCTTTTTGCAACTTCAACAGCTTCTTTGTTAGATACTGTAACTATTTCATCAATTATTCCGGTATTTAAAATTTCCGGAATAAAACCTGCTCCTATACCTTGTATTTTATGAGGTCCTGATTCCCCACCTGATAAAACAGGTGAATCTTCAGGTTCAACAGCAACAGCCTTGAAACCAGGCTTTCGTTCCTTAATAACTTCTGCAATGCCGGTAATTGTGCCACCTGTTCCAACTCCGGATACCAGTATATCTACTTTTCCATCGGTATCATTCCATATTTCCTCTGCGGTAGTTTTCCTGTGTATCTCAGGATTGGCCGCATTTTTAAATTGCTGAGGTATAAATGAGTTTTTATGTTTTTTTGCTAATTCTGCTGATTTTTCTATTGCTCCTTTCATTCCTTTTTCAGCAGGAGTTAATTCTAATTGTGCACCAAAACCTTTAAGTAACTTTCTACGCTCAAGGCTCATGCTTTCAGGCATTGTTAAAATCAGTTTATACCCTTTTAAGGCACAGATTAAAGCCAGTGCAATTCCCGTATTTCCACTGGTTGGCTCAATAATAACCGTATCCTTTTTTAATAATCCTTCTTTCTCTGCTGCATTTATCATTGCCAATCCTATACGGTCCTTAACAGAACCCGCAGGATTATAAAATTCCAGTTTCACCAGGATTTCTGCATCAATATCATTTGTTAATTTAGTTAGTCTAACTAAGGGGGTATTTCCTATTAGTTCGGATATATCATTTGCTATTCTCATAATTCTAAATTTAGTTAGGATTAATGAATATCATTTATATTATATGGTGTCATTTGATATACATAGTAATTCAACCAGTTTGTAAACAGTAAATTAGCATGACTTCTCCACCTAACAATCGGAGTACTGCTAATTTCATCATTCAGAAAATAATTCTTTGGTATGGATATTTTCATTCCTTTTTCAATATCTCTTTCATATTCTTCTTTTAGAGTATTAGGATCATACTCTGAATGCCCGGTAACAAAAATCTGTCTGCCGTCTTTTCTGGCAACAATATAAACACCGGCTTCATCCGAATCAGAAACTATGTCAAGTTCTTTTATCTTTTCAACATCAGCAAGTTTGATTTCAGTATGTCTTGCATGGGGAGCCAGAAAGGTATCATCAAAACCCCTCACTAAAGGTAATTTTCTGTCTTTTACTTTATGGTTAAACACACCAAACATTTTTTCTTCGAGTGGATATTTAGGAATATTAAAAAAGTGATACAATCCTGCCTGTGCCGCCCAACATATAAACAATGTTGATGTAACATTGTTAACGGTCCAGTCCATTATTGTCTTCATTTCATTCCAATAGTCCACGTCTTCAAAGTTCAGGAGTTCAACAGGAGCACCGGTAATTATCATGCCGTCATATTTATTTTTACTAATTTCATCAAAGGTCCTGTAAAAAGCCCGAAGGTGTTCAACTGGAGTATTTTTCGATTGATGTGTTTTAGGATATACTAAATCCACTTCAATTTGAAGAGGAGTATTTGACAGTAACCTCAGAATATGTGTTTCAGTAGTTTGTTTTACCGGCATAATGTTCAGCAGTGCAATTCTCATTGCCCTTATATCCTGGCGCAATGCAGTTGATTGCTGTATAACGAATATTTTTTCCTCTTTAAGAACTTCAATTGCTGGTAATTTATCAGGTACATTTATCGGCATCGTGATGTTTTTTTATTGGTTATTGACAAATGTACAATGTAAATGATTGTTATTCAAAAATACACATAACTAGATATGATAGATTATATTATTATTTGAATCATTCATTAATTTTTGCCTTTCCGCTATTTCTGTTAGTTTTACAGATTCCATATGTTCCACGACACAATCATTAAGATTTTGCCAGAACTCATGGGCAGAACATGATTGTTTTTTTTGGCAATCGTTTTCTTCAACCAGGCATTCAATAATTTGCATTCTATTATTAAAAGCTTTATAAATATCGTACATGGTTATTTCAGCAGGTCTTCTTGAAAGCTTATAACCGCTTTTTTTACCACTGACATTTGCAACCAATCCTGCAGCTTTTAATGATGCGATAATGTGATCAAGATATCTGTTTGAAATGTTTTGCCTTACAGCAATTTCTTTCTGAAAAATTCCAGATTGCTTATTAGTATTTAATGCTAATTCCAGCAATGTTCGTAGACCGTATCTCGTCTTAGTATTTATTTTTGAACTGCTCCTTGCATGAATTGTTTGCAGCAGCGACTAAGATTCCCGCTTCAATCATGAATTTTGCCGGATATTTATTTAAGTATGGAGAATAAAATATTGACTTAAATGATGTTCAGATTACCAGACATCATTAATATCATCCTGATATTCCAGTCTGTTAATGGGAGTAATAACACTTTTATTTGGTTTCAGAATATATTCACATTCGTTTTCACTGTAAACTAATTCCTGACAATCAATAATTTCTTTACTAGGTATTTGCCTTAATGATCCGTATTCCTTCTCCAATAAATGTATTCTGCCAAATTGTTCTTTTCTTATTGCAAATAATCTATCATTATTTAAATTTGTTTGATAAAAAATTATGTATCTATTGGAAATCAGGGTATTATATTTTTTATTCATAACAATTAATTTTTAATAACAAGCCCGGCAGAATGATAGATCATAGGCCTTAGGTTGATATTAATAAATATTGCAGGGCTGCCGGGCATGTTATATATTAATTTTTACCAGTTTGGGATATTTATTAATATTAAGGCCCTATCCAATAAATTTACAAAATATTATAATTCAATTCAAGCATTTCAATATGTTATATAACATACTTAATAATAGCTCCTTGATCTTAATAGCTGCTTTTGGCTTGCCTACTCCAGGGCAGAAAGGTATCAACCGCTTGAGGCGGATTAGCATTGACAAGTAACTTTCCTTTTTGTAATCCTTAACGAGCAATAAGTAAAACCTGCTAATTACGATTCTCTGAGCCGATCCGCAGAAAAAGTATATGTAGTAGGGGCGTATCCATGACTATCGAGTTATCAATGTAATAAACAAAATAAGTTATTCAGGTATTTAACCCGGCGGAGCTTTTGCTATAGTAAAATAGAAACCATTTCAGAAAGAATTATCAACTAAGCATAATATGAGTTAACTTAGATCAAAATATTATTTATTGAAAATAATCTTAAAAATGAAATATACCCGTATTTATAGTGACGAATCTGGCGACAGCCACTTTGAGGAAGTTGAAGTACAACTGACAGACAGCGGTCAAGTGGGACTTTTGTCTGATACTTTTTCAGTATTAACACTTCAGTTCAGGGAAAACAATCCTGAATATAATTTGGACTTACATAATGCTCCCGCAAAGCAATTTGTTATACTGCTTGATGGTGAAATAGAAATCACCACAAGCTTAGGTGAAACAAGAAACTTTAAGGGCGGGGATATTCTGCTTGTTGAAGATACTGAGGGCAAAGGCCACAAATCTAAAAATGTTAGACAACAAATCCGTAAATCAATATTTGTGAAGATATGAGTGGAAAAACCAGTTACTTTGA
>CBFCXR010000240.1:0-3661 GCA_965602045.1 uncultured Bacteroidales bacterium
CGTCTGACATGGGTTATGACGTTGATACTAATGAGTTTATGCACATGCGTCGTCGACAGGAGGCATCCGGATACCCTGCCCGTGCCGATACAATTATTTTTGCCGGCAGAGAAGAATTATATGCTAGCGGCGATTCGTTTCCACCCTACCCTACTGAAAACTGGTTGCCGGAATTTTATAACGAAGTATTTGACCTGGTTAATAAGTATACAGTACCATTTATGGATTCGGTTAATGGTGAATTTTCAGCTGAAAGTATCTATTGGAACAATAACCCTATCCCGGATTTCGAAGAAGATACCTTACAGTACGGGGTTGAAATTGACGATACAATTACTATTATGCCAACGCTTTCCGTAAAAGGAGAAAATTTGAGTGCCAGTGTAATATATCCTCAGGCACTTCCAGGTGAAGCTACAATTAAAGTTTTATCTAGAGATAAAGTACATGGAACAAATTATAAAGTTTATTTATCGCAGGATTCTGCTTATTGGAGTGCAGATATTTTTCGGGTGATCTTTAATTTGAGAGATACCCTGGAAATAACGCCCGGAATTTATGAATATGATGCCACACTAACAGCAGGAGACACAGAAATCAAACACATTTGGATAGAAACAAAAGTTCCGGGACAGAAACATACAAAAGAAAAACCGGCGGAATACCCCGGTATTGCCACCATTGTGGTTACAGCTCCCGATGGCGTAACAATTAATACTTACCAAATAAATGTTTTACTTAATGTAAGTTTAACTAAAATTAAAATCAGTTCGATTGACATACAGGTAGTTAATCCTGCCAGGAATCATCTTCTGATCGTTAACGAAGGAAATAAAATTTTGAATGCTGAGATCAGTATTTTAGATTTAAGTGGCAGAACACTTTTTTCAAAAGAAAGAAGTATTCTGGCTCATGGAATCAACAAAACCGGTATTAATATATCAGGTCTGAATGAAGGAATATATGTGTTTAGTATCAGAGCTAATGATAAAAACTATACCGGGAAATTTATCAAAGCAAATTAAGAAGTAAATAACAATAGCCCGGAAAGAAGAAACTAAACAAGCTGTTTTTTTTCTTTCAAATCCTAAATCTCAATAGCGCAAAATGACCAGAAGTTTTATGCATTACCATGGGCATACGAACCCTTTTTCGGATTCAAACTTCGCAGCCTTATTTAATGAGCTATATCCTGCACTTTGCCGATATTGCCTGAACCTGGTTGGAGAAAAGGAAATAGCTGAAGATATTGTGCTGGAAAAGTTTATTTATATCTGGGAAAATCGCAACAGGTTAGGAAACTCTGTTTCACTGAAATCATACCTTTATACCGCAGTAAAGCATCGTTCATTTGATCATTTAAAAATAAAATTTGGCCGTGCATCCGGAATCCGTCCCGAAGATATATCTGAGATTACTATAAGTGACAATATACCTGATCCGGCAGAAATACTTGAAAATAAAGAATTGGGTGAAATACTTGATAAGGCCCTTGCCCATTTACCAGAAAAATGCCGGATTATTTTTACAATGAAAAAGATAGGTGGATTCACCAATAAAGAGGTTGCTAATAAACTAAACATCTCCGTTAAAACAGTTGAAAATCAGACGACTATAGCCCTTAAAAGACTTATAAAATCTATTTCAGATTATTGGAATTAAAGAATTTCAGTTAGCAGTAATTTCGACTATTTCAAAAAAAAACAATTTTCCTTTGGGGGTTTTCTTTCATTATGACGCTATATAAGAAAATAATGAAATAATGACATCTGATAAAAACATTCGTTTAATAGAAAAAATTCTTAGCAATACTGCCTCCAACGCAGAAATTGAAGTGTTCAATGCCTGGCTGGAAGAATCCGGAGAAAATCAGAAATTCTTTCAGCAGGTCAGGGCTATTTGGGAAAGACTTGATAGAACAAAGGACCATATTGAGTTTGATACAGCAGTCGCGCAAAAGAGAATGGTCTCAATAATTGATCATCGACGTACAAAGACCCGATTGCTAAAAGTACGGTTCCGAATCGCCGTTGCGGCTTCTATCCTCTTACTTATTGGGCTAAGCTATTTGGTTTATAATTCGGTAAATCCTGCTAGCAATACTACCCAATATAGCAGTTTGGAAAATGAGATTAAAGAAGTTGTATTATCCGATGGATCGCACGTATGGCTAAACGAGAATAGTAACTTACAAGTAACAAAAGCCTTTAACAAACGCCAGCGTAAAGTAATACTCCAGGGTGAGGCATATTTTGAGGTTGCACTTAACAAGAACAAAGCCTTTAAAGTAATCACAGGTAAAACAACCACTATAGTATTGGGGACTTCATTTAATCTGAAAGCAGATGAAAGGGACAACGTACAGCTAATTGTAAAAACAGGTAGAGTAGAGTTTTACAATAGATTTAGCCTTAAAAAAAGAAATGTGTTTTCTGCAGGCGCAAAGGGGGAGTATTTGTCTGCAAGTGGTCAGATACTAAAATTAACTAACAAAAACATGAATTACCTTTCATGGAAAACTGGCATTCTTACATTCTCTAACACGCCCCTTGATGAAGTTTGTAAAGCCTTAAAAACACATTACAAAATAAATATAAAGTCAACTATTGATAATCCCCGGTTTTCGCTTACCGGTACTTTCCAGAATGAAAATCTGGAAGATATTTTGTCGACCATTGCCATTACGCTGGATATAAAAGTTACAAGATCCAAAAGTGGGGTAATCATAAGTCGATACAAGAACAATTAATAAATACTTGAATACAAATCAATTAATCCTACAAATTGTGAAAAATATATTTATTACCATCATGCTCATTTCCCTGTTCCCTTGCTTCTTGTACGCAATTGAAAATGACAGGCATATGGATATAGAGATTAAGTTTAGTCAAACTAATCTCACGGTTAAACAGGCGCTGGAAGAGATCGGCAAGCTACCCGGTATAAGTATAGTATACAATGAGCATGAATCCTTCATGAATCTTCCAATAATACTTCCAAAAGATTCAATTACTGTTAAGGAATCATTGGAAATTATTAAGAAACAGGCTCCAATCGATATTCTTTTTAACAACAATCATATTATTGTAAAAAGCAGAAAAACAAAGGATAAATATGAGTTGAAAGGAACTGTAAAAGATATTGAAACATCCGGGGCTCTAATTGGGGCAAATGTATTTATACCCGGAACAACCCGGGGAACAGTAACAGATATAAATGGGGAGTTCTCTTTACACTTAGCTCCGGGTAATTACGAACTTGAGATCCGCTACATGGGTTATAAAAATAAACAATTTAATGTTAATCTCTTCGAGGATAAAAAGCTGTTTTTATTTCTTGAGGAAACACAACAGGAAATAAAAGAAGTAAATATTATGGGATCCTATACCGAATTGGAGATCCTGGAAAAAGGACGTCCTATAGAAACCATTGAAACCAGAATAATTGACCGATTAAACACGAACAATGTCAACGAAGCGCTGCATGGTCGAATAAATGGAGTATGGACAACCAAAGTTTCCGGTGCACCAGGCGATCATCATCGCATTCGCATCCGCGGGATAAATTCTATTTTTGGTTGTGCCGATCCGCTTTATGTGGTTGATGGCGCAATAATACCAATAGTGAATTTCGATAACATTGGAATTTCCGACCTGAATTC
>CBFCXR010000241.1:0-3660 GCA_965602045.1 uncultured Bacteroidales bacterium
TTATATGTTTCAATACCTCTGCAGTATCCGTATTTTACTATTGGATCCTTATAGACTTCCGGATCAGATTTACTTAGTAAAAACTTGTCAACATTATCATCCCAGATATCAGGATTGGCACCATTCTTCAATGCCAGATTCCGGGCATCATATATATGTCCGGGGCCGACATTATAAGCAGCAAGTATAAATTTTGTCTTTTCATTGCTGTCTTCAATATAGTCAAATCTTTTATCGAGCCACTTAATAAAATTTATTCCTGCCTGAATCTGCTTTTGCGGAGATGAATTCACGCCTATTCCATACCTGCTTGCCGTGGATGGCATCATTTGCATAAGACCAAAAGCTCCTGCCCACGATTTTACGTTGGGCCTGAATCTTGATTCCTGGTAAATTAAAGAAGCAACTAATCTCCAGTCCCAGCCAATTTCTTTACTATAGGTTTTAATAAACTCATCATATGCGGATATACGTCCTGAATTCAAGGTAAAATAATCGCTCTCAACAATCTGAGCTGATCTATAATTGGAAAAATATTTTGCATAAATAATCTTATATCTTTTTGACTCCTTAAATTCAGACAGCCACTCATTTATAACCTCTAAAAATTCACCCGAAGAGTGTCTTACTGCCCAGGCTAGATTTTGTGGAAAACTTATGGGTGTTTTAGTATCTATATTCTGATAATAGTATTTATTCACCTGTGCAACATTTTCATCGCTAATAGTATAATCTATTTCTCCATTAGCTACAAGGGATATTAGACTTTCCACTTCTTCATTAACCTCAACTATATTTATATTCTCCCCTATTTCATCTGATAAATTACGGAGCCTTTCAGCATGAGAAGAATTTACTTCAACATAAACCGTTTTATCTGCCAGATCAAGCTGATTTCTTACAAGTGATGATTCAAGAGATTTCTTATTAAGATCTTTCCAGTTGTCAGGCTTACGCTGAATTAAAACCTGGCGAGTCTGACTGTGCGGCACAGTAAAATCCATAATCTTTTTTCTCTCTTTGGTAACAGTAAGATTAGCTGCAATCAAGTCAACCTCTTCATCTATTAATCTACTAAAACTTTTATCAAGATCATTGCTTACACGTACTTCTAACTTAAGTCCCATATTATCAGCCATTTCCTGCAATAATTCATATTGATAACCCATGGGTTGTCCACGGTAAATAAAATAGTTAGTAGAATTAAAATCTGTTAAAACAACAATTTTCCCTTTTTTAATTATTTTGTCAAAATCACTCAAAGTACCTTGTACATTGTGAGATTTTTCAAAATGCATACTGGAAAATGCTACCAGTAGTAATAATATGATTGCTTTACCAAAAAATTCTTTCATAACATGAAATTTTAATTTTTCCTAAAATTTGAATTATCAAATTCTATATTTTTAATTCATACACAGATTAAAATCAAACGTTTTAATCATAAAAAGTCCAAGACAATCCAACTTTAAACATTGCTTCATTCCTCGGATAATGTAGCACTGAAAAATAATTCTTATTAAGCCAGTCTGAATTCACATGTTCATACTTTAGGAAGAATCTTGTACGTTTTAATCTAATATTCAGAAACACGTCCAGATAGGGATAATTTCCCAGTTCTTTTTCATTTTGCTGATGAAATACACCCAGAGCCGGATTATATGCATTACTGAAATATTTCGAATTATAAAACACATCAAATCCCAACATTGCAAGGAATCCTCCTCCAGTTAGCTTGAAATTGATCTTATGTTTAATAAATGTTGAATTATAAGCCATAATTTCAGGCAAGCTTAAATAATTAGAGTTATTAACAAACTGGCAGACTATTTTGTTCAATGATTGAATCTTCCATAGTTCCAGGGATTTTGTTAACTGAAATGAAACCACTGACAGGTTTTTCTCATACTGCGATGGTATAGCAAGAGTATCAAAATAAATATAATTACTAAGCAAGTGATAGTCTATACCTGTCTCAAATTTCGCCGATGAGGCAGTAAATCTTATACTTAATTCAGTCCTTTTTATTGACTCAAAATCATTATTCCAAATAAAATAATTTGAATAGTAAGTCTGCAACAAATAATCCGGTGTTTCACCGGCATGTTTTAATGAGAGTAATAAAGTTGATGCATTCTTTTTCTTTTTAAGAAGCAAAAGGTATTCAGTCTCTAAGCTGTAATCAGCGGCATTATATCCTCCGATAAAATATTTTGCCCGTGCATTCAGGCTTGAAATGTCGCTCTTTGAACCATAAATATTAAAAGCGACAGATGTATTTGATTGCAGTTGTGTTCTGTTAAGAAAGCCGTTCCAATAATTATGATTTATAAACCGGAATTCAGTTAGAGTATCACCAATAAAATTCGCTTCTTCAGTTAACGAAGTATAAAAGCTATATTTTCGCCGTTCATGGTTTAAATCAATACATATATTATAATTATTTTTTTTATCTAAATTCTCTAATTTAAATCTCAGAGTGTTAGATATTTGAATAAAGTATAATGAATCAAAAGTATTATCAGGATTAAAATTAATCTTACTATACAAATCTTCGTCCAATCCCGCCTGGGGATTCTTGTCTCTGTGAAACCTGGTACTTTTATCATATTTCAGAATATAGCCGATTACAGGAACAAACCTTTCTTCATTAGAGGTTTCTAAAGTATCATCCATTTCATGTTGTGACAAATTAAGTTCCTGGACTATTACAAAGTTAAAATTTTTCAATGTGGTTAGCACATCCGGATCATGCTGGCGTCCCTGGTCCACGCCGCCAAAAACTGTTGGAATATCAGTTGTAAACTGAAAAGTTGAATCAATAAGTAATGAATCATTTATTATACCTCCGTTCTCATCAGCTTTTATTTTATTAATGTTAATATTTGAATACAGTTTATAATTTGTTTTCTCGTAGGATGTAAATATTTTAAAGGCATTATTGACTATTTTCTGAAATTTATATTGTCCCTTGGCTGATATGAGGTTATACTTTAATCCAAAGTTGAAGTATCTATTAATATTCTGTGTATGATAAGCTTCTAATGTTTCTTCCTTTGAATCTTTTTTACCGCCATTTGTATATGATAGCATGGTAAATGGTTTATGGGTATTAACATAATTTGTATTTTCAGCTGTGCCCATATACGGTTCAAATACATTCATTAAAGGGAAAACACTATGTTTATTTCGATCTGAGAATACGTTACTTATTGAAGCAGAGCCGATATTTCCCAGATACGAGTTAGATATTGAATTTTTAAAAATTGGATTATGGTTTTGGAACGATTTTAATAAAGTATCAGCTACTATATTCTTTTTCAAAGAATAATCATCAGTAAGTGTCCACGAAGAAATAACAGGGATAGTATCATTTTGGGCTTTTGCGACAAATACATTTAGTATAATAAATGAAATTAGTACTATAAGTACAATATTTTTCATAATCAAATATATGAACAATAACAAAGGCAACTGAAGCCATGTTAAGAATGTTATTCACAAGTTAATAGGAGTTATTAAAAGTAAAAACCCCGGTCAGCCTGAAGGTTGACCGGGATTTAAAGATTGGCGACGACCTACTCTCCCGCTTTCGCAGTACCATTGGCGCTAATGGGCTTAACTTCTCTGTTCGGTATGGGAAGAGGTGGTTCCCCATTG
>CBFCXR010000242.1:0-3651 GCA_965602045.1 uncultured Bacteroidales bacterium
TTTAAAAAGTCTGTCATCAAATTCAATGCGATAATATATGCAGCGAGTATTTTTAAAATCTCCTGAATCCTTAACACTGTCTATGAATACAGGCACATCCGGATTATTTTTATTTTTCAATTCGCTTGATTTTCAATTTAACAAATACAACTTTTGCAGATAACTTTAAAATTTTCATGGAACAAATTACAACAAAAAATTGAATAGTACAAGTATGATTTCAGTATCCTCGACAGTGCTTGAGCTCACAGCAATCCAAAAAATAGTAAGGCCTTTCTTTTTTGCTTTATCCAGTAAAGGAGGAAGTTCATTATTAACAATAAAAATACCATATTTATTAACTCAATGTTAGTATCTAGAATTAAAAGGATATTATTTAATCACACTATCGTTTACAATTACATTTATAAAACTAAAATCTTGTATAATGTTTTTATCGATATCGCCATTTTCGGCTTCAATGGTTAAGTTCTCAAATAAAAATTTTGACAAACGATTGTGTTCATTAGTTTTTACATTAAAAAATATTTCGCACTTCAAATCAATGTTTCTTAATGTAATATTTTCACCTATAGATAAGGGTATTTCTTTATGTCCTTTAAGATCGAAGAATTGACTCCATGGTTTTACATAAATACAACTATGTGCTTGTCCATTAATATTTTCAACTGTAATATACTCGTATTTCTGTGGGGTATCATCTCTCATTTTTAACCATAACAACCTCTTAGCCTTGTTAACATTACAGTTGCGCATTATTATATTTTTGTTATGGATTGATTCGCTTCCACATGTTAAAGCGGAATGACAAAAACCAAATTCACAATTCTCTATTATTATATTCGTGTTTTCACCATTTTGACTATCCTTTTCTGCCGAAGGGCCTTTACCTCCTTTTAAGGCAATGGCATCGTCGTTAACAGACAAATAACATCCCTTTATCAGAACATTTGAACATACATCAATATCAATTGCGTCAGTACTTGGAGCCTTTATTGGTTCATAAGGTGAATAAATATGAAGATCGATTATTTTTACATTACTACATTTATAGAAATGACTTGACCAAAAGCCGGCATTGATTAACCTTACATCCTGTAACAGAACATTATTACTATTCCAGATAAAAACCAATCTAGGCCTTGAAACTTCCAGGTTGGTGCACGCTGGGTTTTCTTTTCGTCTTTGCCAAAAGGCTTTCCAATATTTAAGTCCATTTCCATTTATGATTCCTTTTCCCGAAATGGTAAAACCGTCCACCCCATAAGCATTTATTAAAGCAGGATAGTATTCAAGGTTTTGACCTTCCATTCTTGATGGCATTAGAGGATAGTCTGCAATGGAATCCGATCCTTTTAAAACACCCCCTTCGGAAACGTATAATGAAGTCTTAGGCTTAAAGAACAAGGCACCACTTAAAAAAGTGCCTTTAGGTATCACAATAACCCCTCCTCCTTGCCTGGCAGCTTCGTTAATGGTGTTCTGAATTGCCGCGGTTTGAATAATGAGGCTATCGGTAACTGCACCATAATCGGTAATTACAAATTGCTTACCTAAATCTTTCAAGGTAGTTTTATTTGTCTCAGAAAACCATGTTGGAATTACAGATCCATCAGGAAATAAATTCGCCTTATCTTTATCAGAAAATGAGAACAGCAAAAATCCCAGAAAACATATTACTATAGTTGAGACATTTTTCATTTTTATGTGTTAATTGAGAAAAAATATATTAAATAATTTGCCTAATAACAATCTTCTTTCGGTATTTATTCATTATACAACCAAATTTGAAATTTTTCATATATGTATTTCATACCAAAACTTTATATTACTATGGATGGATGTGGATAAATACTACAAATGAGTTTAAAAGAAGGTTTCCGGAAATCCAGAAACCTTCAATTAATCGAATTTACACTTTGTAACTGGGTTTATTTTTTTGCTATTCTATAGTTTTCATATCCCTTATCACCCTGAACTTGTATAATGTATAGTCCATTATTCAAGCTTTCTAAATTTAATATGACTTCCTTATCCATTACTTTTACTTTAGTTAATTCAATACCTAACATGTTAATAACAGAGATATTTATGATTTTTTCATCAGCTGTTATTCGTAGGTTATCATAACAAGGATTAGGACAAATGGAAACATTATAATTCTCTGCCATGGTGTGATTGACACCAGTGTTAAGCACAGGATCTATTAAACCTTCTTTATAAGCTAAATAATCCATATCCACAGCTCCACTTCCCCCGGTTGAAGCTGAACCAAAAGATATATAAGCAGTGTCTGCTTCACTTTGAGCAGAAGAACCTGCTGTTATCTTAAAACTTGTCGCAGCCGCTCCGTCTATCCAGATCTTTACATCATGCGTACCAACTGATTCAGTATCTTCTTTAATTTGTATCCAGAATTCATGCCACTCCAGAGGGTCCAAATTTATATAATTATATGTAAATGTCCCTGCAGCTGCAGTTGAAGGAAAGTCAACATCACCTCCTTCTATAGCAACGTTACCTACAAGAGTATTCATTACCAATCCTTCTCCGGTAGTTGCTACTATATCATTATCAAATTCGGTAATTATGCTAATACCAATTTGTTCTTCAGGTTCACTTCCTCCCCTTTGATAAAGGGTTATCATACCCTTACCATAGAAGCTTACATCAAAACCATCTCCTGATGACGGATACGGTTCCGTTGCTCCGGCTACGGCTCCGTCAGGGTTTAATTCGTCAAGTCCGGAAGATGGAATACGTGCACGAAATGCGAGTGTAATACCATCATCCATTAATTTCTGTGAAGTAACATCGTCCTGGTCAAACACATGATAAAAATAAATTTTTCTGTTGCTTGGATCAATTGCACCTTGGGCATCTCTAGGATCCCCTGTATCTTGTATGCGTAAAAAGGTAGTCTCACCTTCTTCAATAACTGATACACCTCCGTAATTTCCTTCCCCTATTTCAGTACCATCCCATTCATCGGATCCATTGTCATGGTTCCAGGTCCCATCAAGAGCAGCCGCATTTGCCGTATCTGCTTCTTCACCATTAAAAATATATGTCCACCCTCCATCGGGAACGTTGAAGATTACCTGAGCATTTATAATAAATACCTGGGTCAATAAAAAAGCTGTTAAAATAAGGTAGTTTTTTTTCATAGTTAAAAGTTTTAAGTGGTTAGAATAATAATTAAAAGCTTAATGAGGTTATGACATTATCCAGTACAATAAAGTCGATAATTACAAAAATGTGTAAAAAAAGAAAGAGGATGCTATCTTAACTGGTCAAAAAACTATCAATTCTCGACAGTAACTTAACCCGCATTATTAATGAGAAAACGAAGTGCATCTCATGAATGTGAGATAGGCCGTGGGGGGCAATGCGGGAAATCCCGATTTACAAATACTCAAATTTAGGGATTGAAAAATCCCTGAATTGCCAGTATTTATTTATCGTCAAGAAAATTCATGAATTTTCCGGATCAAGCGGGCCTTTGCTATTCTATTGAGTCTTTTATGTAATCCGAAGGAGTCTTCCCAAAGCGTTTTAAAAAAGCACGTGTAAAATTATTAGGAAGAGAATACCCTACCTTATATGCAGTTTCAGCGATATTGAATTTACCACTTATCAAATATTCCAGCG
>CBFCXR010000243.1:0-3625 GCA_965602045.1 uncultured Bacteroidales bacterium
AAAGCTAAGGCCCCCGAAAAACTTGAAGATAAGGCTGAAGCTACAAAAAAATCCGAAAACAAATCTGAAGCTTTACAATCCGGTATACAGGAAGAAACAGGATTGGAACAAAAGTCAGATAAAAAAGAAAAGAAAGAATCTTCCGGATTTTACTCCCCCCTGGTAAAAAGCATTGCACAGAAAGAGAATATTACTGTTGAAGAACTGGATTCTTTAAGCGGCACCGGCTTTAATGGCAGAGTAAACAAGCAGGATATTTTGAAATATGTGGAAAACAGAATAACTAAACCAGGATCAGCTGTTATTGAAACAGGTAAAAATGAAAATCTGTCAAAATTTTCAATTCCAGCAGGACCAGGTGACAAGGTAATACAAATGGACAGAATGAGAAAGTTAATCGCTGAACATATGGTATTATCAAAACGGATCTCACCTCATGTGGCTAACTTCATCGAAGCAGATGTAACAAATCTGGTAATATGGCGAAATAAGGTAAAGAATGAATTCTTTGCGAAAGAGAAGCAGAAGTTGACATTTATGCCTGTATTCACTGAGATTAGCGCTCTGGCAATTAAAAAATACCCGCAAATAAATGCTTCTGTTTATGGAGAGAATATTATACAAAGAGAACATATTAACATTGGATTTGCTGTAGCATTGCCTTCAGGTAATCTTATTGTACCTGTAATTAAGGATGTGGATGAAAAAAGCATTGTTGGATTGACCGTTGAGTTAAACACTCTTGCTCAGGCAGCCAGAGATAATAAGCTTAATCCTGATGATATACAGGGAGGAACATTCACTATTTCCAATTTCGGGACATTCAGGAATCTGACGGGCACTCCCATAATTAATCAGCCACAGGTAGCTATACTTGGAACAGGAACTATTGAAAAGAAACCTTCGGTTCTGGAAACTCCTACAGGTGATGTAATTGCAATACGCCATAAGATGATATTATCCTTATCTTATGATCACAGAGCTATTGACGGTGCTTTGGCCGGCGAATTCCTCCTTGAAATAAAAAACCTTCTTGAAAAGTTTGATATTAACAGGGCAATATAAGCATATTAATGATTATAAATTACTATTGAAGATGGAAGTCCCTAAGAGATACAGTATAAAATCAACTAAAAAAGAAACTCTTTCAAAATGGTATAGGTTAATGGTAAAAGGCCGTGTATGGGATGACAGGGCTCCGAATTATTTAAAGCAGGCTATTGGCTGGTCATATCATGCTCCTGCAGCAGGACACGACGCAATTCAACTGGCTATAGGACAAACATTTGACAGAAAAACGGATCACCTTTTTCCTTATTATCGTGATCTGGTGACATGCGTATCTGCAGGATTATCTTCCGAAGAAATCATATATAATGGAATTTCAAAAGATGCTGATGTTGCAGGTGGAGGAAGGCATATGTCAAATCACTTTGCAAAACCCGAATGGAATATCCATAATGTTTCATCATGTACCGGCAATCACACTCTTCACGCTGTAGGTGTTGGCAGAGCAATGAAAAAATACAAACATAAAGGTGTGGCAATAAGTTCACAGGGAGAATCGGCATTTTCCGAAGGATATGTTTATGAAGCTGTGAACGGTGCATCAAGAGAGGAATTACCGGTAATTTTTGTTATTCAGGATAACGGATACGGTATTTCTGTACCAAAATCGGATCAAACAGCAAATCGAAAAGTTGCCAATAATTTCACAGGTTTCAAAAATCTGAGAATAATTCATTGTAACGGGAAAGACGTTTTTGATTCAATGAATGCAATGACTGAAGCCAAAAACTGGATTTTGGAAAACCAAAAGCCCGTTATAGTTCAGGCCAATTGTATAAGAATACATTCGCATTCAAATTCTGACAAACATGAGCTATACAGGGATGATTATGAAATGAATTATGTAAGGGAGTATGATCCCCTGGCGAAATTCCGGCGCTTATTGCTCAGATATAAACGATTTAAGGAAGATGAACTGGTTAAGATAGAAGAAAAAATAAAGGCTGAAGTTAAAGAAGTACATAATAAAGCAATTAAAGCACCCGATCCGGATCCGGAATCTATATTCGACTTTGTTATTCCTGAACCATATAAGGCAAATAAATATCCTGATGGAACACATAATCACACTGGTCCGAAAAAGAAACTTGTAGAAGCCTTAAACGAAACACTAAAAGATGAATTCAGAAAAAATTCTGACACATATATATGGGGACAGGATATGGCATATAAAGAGAAAGGTGGGATTTTTAACGTTTCAAAAGGAATGCAAAAAGAATTTGGAAAAGAAAGAGTATTTAATGCTCCAATTGCAGAAGATTTCATAGTAGGGACTGCGAATGGAATGTCAAGATTTAATCCAAAAATACGTATAGTTATCGAGGGCGCGGAGTTCGCAGATTATTTCTGGCCTGCCATGGAACAATTTGTTGAGATGTCACATGACTATTGGCGCTCTAAAGGACAGTTCTCTCCTAATGTAACAATTAGGCTTGCGTCGGGTGGTTATATTGGCGGAGGATTATACCATTCGCAGAACCTTGAAGGTGCATTAACAACCTTACCTGGCTTCAGGATTGTCTATCCCTCATTCGCTGATGATGCTGCCGGCCTCTTAAGAACAAGCATACGTTCCATGGGGCCAACTCTATTCTTTGAACCAAAAGCATTATATAATGCTCCGCTAGCTGCAACACCCATCCCTGATGATTTTGAAGTGCCTTTCGGTAAAGGCCGGATAAGAAATGAAGGAACTGATATGACTGTTATAACATATGGAAACACTACACATATGTGCCTCGCAGTGGCTACCAAAATGGCCCTTGATAATAATGCAAGTATTGAAATTATTGATCTTCGATCATTAATTCCTCTTGATAAAGAAATCATTCTTAATTCTGTTAAAAAAACAGGAAAGGTTCTTATAGTGCATGAAGATAAAGTATTTTCAGGATTTGGGGCTGAAGTTGCAGCGCTAATAACTGAAGAGGCATTTGAATATCTTGACGGCCCGGTAAAAAGGATTGGTTCAACTTATACTCCTGTGGGATTTAACAGGATTCTTGAAAAAGCAATCCTGCCTGATACTGAAAAAATTTATAAATCTGCAGTTGAACTTTTAAAATATTGAAATGAAAAAAACAGGCTTGATTTACAGTTTTAATGCAAAGAAAACAGCCCAGGCAGCAAAAAGAATACAAGAGGCATTTGGCAGAGAAAATATTGATCTTGTTAATGCCGAAAATATAGATGAGAAAAAGTTTTTATCTTATAGCAACCTTATACTGGGAGTACCCACATGGTTTGACGGTGAATTACCAAATTACTGGGACGAGTTTATTCCAGCCCTGGAAGACCTGGATTTGAAAGGTAAGACTATTGCTATATTCGGTAACGGTGATCAAAAAGGGTATCCTGAAAACTTTGTTGATGGTGTAGGAATTATGGCCGAAATACTCAAAAAATGCAATGCCAAAATTGTTGGTGAAACATCCGTTGATGGATATGAATTTGAAAACTCAAGAGCACAAAGAGGGAATATGTTCATTGGACTGGCCCTTGACTTCGAAAACCAGTCAAAGTTAAATAAAGAACGCATAGTAAAATGGGTTGAACA
>CBFCXR010000244.1:0-3615 GCA_965602045.1 uncultured Bacteroidales bacterium
CCTTCTTTATATCCTTCTTTGCCTGCTTCCTTGCCTGCTTCTTTTTCACCTTCTTCTGCTCCTTCAACTTCTTCTCCTTCCTCAACCTCTTCTTCCACTACTTCTTCTTCCTCATAGAATCCTTTTGCAATAAGTCTCGATGAAACAACCCCAGCTACCATAACTCGGCTAGGATCTAAAATCTCTAAATTGTCATAGGACAGATCACCTATTTTTATAAATTCACCTATATCTATATCTGTCATATCTACCTTAAGAGCGTCGGGAATATCATTAACCAGTCCTTTAACTTTAATACTTCTTCTTCTTTGCCTTAGTTTACCGCCATTTATTAATCCAATAGAACTTCCTGTAAGTTCAACAGGTATATCAACAACTGTAGGTACATCATCAAATACTTCTACGAAATCAATGTGAAGAATTGCGTCTGTTACAGGATGAAATTGTATGTCACGCATTATAGATTTATATTTTTTCCCTTCCAGGTCAAGGACTACAATATGAACATGATGTGTATAAACTAAATCCTTAAAACTGTTTTCATGTGCTGTGAAATGAATATTTTTTTCTCCTCCGTATACTACACACGGGACATATCCTTCTTTCCTTAAGTTTTTAGTTTGCTTTTTACCTGTTTCTTTTCTAACCTCGCCCTTAATCTCAACTGCTCTCATGATCGTTGAATTTTAAATAATTATAAATGTTATTATCTTATTCTGTATGACAATATTGATCTATAATATAGATTGTGTTAATATTTTTTCAAAAAGAGTGCAAATATAATAATTAAACGATAAAATTTTCACTTATTGATTTATATTTATATACTTTATTTATAACATCTGCGAAAAGATCGGCGATTGAAATTACCTTTATTTTATCGCAATGACCTCTTAATGGTATTGAGTCAGTTACACATACTTCAGTAATTGCTGATTTTTCAATTCTCTCATATGAAGGACCCGACAATATAGGATGAGTAACTACTACACGTATACTTCTCGCTCCTTCTTTTTTCATAAGGTTTGCTGCCAGACAAATAGTCCCGGCAGTATCAATCATATCATCAACAATAACAATATCCTTATTTTTAACATCTCCAATAACTCTGATTTCTTCAACTACATTGGCTTTCTTTCTTAGTTTATAACATATAACCATTTCACTTTTCAGAAATCTTGCATAAGCATTAGCCCTTTTAGTACCACCCATGTCAGGAGCAGCAATTGTAAGATTTTCCAACTCCAGTCCTTTAATATACGGTACAAATAACGTTGAAGCATATAAGTGATCAACCGGGACATTAAAAAATCCCTGTATTTGATCAGCATGTAAGTCCATAGTTATAATCCTGTTAACTCCTGCGGCAGTTAGCAGATCTGCAACCAGTTTTGCTCCAATTGTACACCTGGGTTTATCCTTGCGGTCTTGCCGGGCATACCCTAAATATGGCATAACAGCAACTACCTGAAATGCAGATGCCCGTTTTGCGGCATCAATCATTAAAAGAAGTTCCATAAGATTATCAGCAGGCGGAAAGGTTGATTGAACAATAAAAACCAAACATCCTCTTACCGATTCTTCATAATATGGTTGAATTTCCCCGTCACTAAATTCTAAAACAGAAGTTTTACCTAATTCAGTTCCAAAACTTTTTATAATCTTTTCTGCAAGGTAAGTTGATGCCCGACCGGCAAAAAACTTTACAGGAGCTTTAATTTTCATATCTTAATTAATTGAAGAGTAGTTAACTTGATATTATATTGGTGTAAATGTAAAAAATATCCTTTCAAAAATTAAAATAATATTAATCAAAAAATTAGGCTAAATATTAACAGCCTTGTTAGTATCAATTATAAAACTCAGTATTTCTTCTCTACCGGTTTTTTTTTCAGAAGATGTGAAGAATATATCCGGCAATGACTCCCAGCTTTTCAGGAGTGTTTTTTTATAATAATCAATGCTTTTGTTCAATTTTGGGATTGATAATTTATCTGTTTTGGTAAAACAAATAACAAATGGTATTTTGTTCAAAGCTGTCCACTCCATAAATTCCATATCTATGCTTTGTGGCTCGTGGCGGCAATCCAGCAATATGAATAAACATATTAAGTTCTTTCTGTTTATCAGATAGTCCGTTATCATTCTCAGACTATTTTTCCTGTTTACTTTTGAAGTTTTGGCATAACCATAGCCTGGTAAATCCACAAGATACCATTCATTGTTTATTAGAAAATGATTTATTAATGATGTCTTACCTGGTGTACTTGAAATCCTGGCGAACTTTTTGTTATTAACAAGCATATTTAGTAATGAAGATTTCCCGACATTTGATCTACCCAGGAACGCATATTCGGGATAAAGAGGTTTTGGACAGGATTCCAGCTTTGTACTGCTTTTTATAAACCTGGTATTTTTTATAACACTCATATTATTAATAGTACGAAAATTAAAAGATTTAAAACTGACAAATAATGTAGAATGATCAAAAAAATATTTATATAAGCTCCTGTCAGAATTAAATCTCAGTCAATATAAATCTCCAGAATCTTAGATTGCACAACAGGATTTAAATCTATATTTTTTAATTCTGCCGGGATTAAAATTGTTTCTCCTTTTTTTATGTTCTCAGAATCTTTTCCCTGGCATTTTATATTTAACTCACCTTCCAGACACATATATATCACAAAAGAATCGAGATTAATATAATCTTTTGCAATTGGTTTATTGCAAGCAAGGATATTTGTAGTGAAATATTTACAATTTACTATTTCCGATGATTCGTTTAATTTATTGACATAATCTTGTTTATAATTATCGGAAAATTCAAAATTAATAGCATCAGCAGCTAACTCAGTGTGGAGTTCTCTTGGTTTTCCCTTGTCATCTAAACGGTTAAAATCATAGATTCTGTATGTAATATCCGATGTCTGTTGAATTTCGGCCAGTAAAATTCCGGCACCAATCGAGTGTATCCTGCCTGAAGGTAAAAATATAACATCATGACTATTAACCTTAATATGGTTGAGAATTTCAGTCAGGGTATTATTATTAAAATGATTTAAATAGGTGCTTTTATCGATTTTCTTATTAAAACCTACTATTAGTTTCGATTCCTTTTCAGCCTGTAAAATGTACCACATTTCTGTTTTCCCATATGAATTATGCCTCTCTTTAGCTATTTCATCCGTGGGATGTACCTGGATAGAAAGTTTTTCTGTAGCATCAATAAATTTTATTAAAAGCGGAAATTCAATACCAAACTCTTCATAAATCTTATCTCCTACCAAATCACCCATATATACTTCAATTAGTTCCTGCAAATTATTACCGGCAAGGAATCCGTTTTCAACAATGGAAATATTGTCTTGAATCCCGGATATTTCCCAGCTTTCACCTGCTTTATCAGAAGCACCTGTCTTACCTAATAAATCTCTTAATTTCTTTCCACCCCATATTTTATCTTTAATTTGAGGTACTAACTTTAGTGGATATAAACGATTCATAATTAAATTTACAGTTCTGGGTTTGAATAAAAATATATTGTTTATTTTTCATAGTCCACGACTATAATATCTTCTTTTATCTCAGGGATTAAAGGTGGTAATTTTTCAA
>CBFCXR010000245.1:0-3567 GCA_965602045.1 uncultured Bacteroidales bacterium
TGGCAATGGATGCCTTTGCTGTATCCATTACCAGTGGACTAGCCATTAAATCGTTAAAAATTAATCATGTTATAAAAATTGGAATTTTTTTTGGATTATTTCAAGCAATAATGCCTATCATTGGGTGGTTAGCAGGACTCAGTTTTAGAGAGTTTATATCACATGTTGACCATTGGATAGCATTTGGCCTTTTGAGCTTCATCGGCTGTAAGATGATTTATGAATCAACTAAAATGGAAAAAAATAATACTAAAATAAATCCACTTAATATATATATACTCACATTATTATCTATTGCAACCAGTATCGATGCATTGGCCGTCGGCTTAACCTTATCCTTTTTAAATGTATCCATTATTTACCCGGCTGTAATAATTGGATTAGTTACCTTTTTATTATCAGCTTTCGGTGTCTATTTCGGAAATAGATTCGGACACTTTTTTGAAAGAAAAATTGAAATGGTTGGCGGTTTTATTTTAATAGGCATCGGATTAAAAATATTGATAGAACACATAACTTAAAAAGTATTATTTTTTATTGTGTTTTTTCGATAATTCATTTTTAACAATTTCACCTTCCTTTACTGTTCTTGTATGTTTCCAATAGCCTGGATGATAATGCCTCAGTCTCAGCCACATAAAATAACCATAGTATTCCATGTACAATATTTTCAATGTTTGACACATATATAACAAATAGAATAAAATATTATATAATAAAACATACACACAACAACAATAAACATCTAGAAATGTTTCATGAGATCTCCTGAACAACATGAAAATACCGATTGTGATTTTAAATGAATATTTATCCATATATCAGATGTAGTATTTTTATTTAAAAAGGAGGAAATTAAAATAAAATGAAAAGGTTTATTATTATCGTTTTGGCAATTCTAATGATGACAGTTTTGTTTACTGATAACATTTTCGCAGCCCCTGACCGTGTAGAGAAGGTCGTAGAAGAGAGTTTCTTATTGGAGACTAACGGCTCCTTTTCTCTTGCTAATATTGTCGGAAATATTGAGGTTAATTCCTGGAATAAAGAAGAAGTAAAGATGATTGTCACAAAATCCATCAGTTCCTGGGGAACAGACGATCCGGAAGAATTGTTAAATAAAATTGAGATTGAAATTACCAGCCATCAAAAAAACCTCAAAATTCACACCCGCTATCCCGTATTATCCTGGGTTAAGAATGCCCGGGTAGACTATCAGTTATGGATACCTGAGGCAGCTAGCGTTCAGTTGGAATCGGTAAGCGGAACGATTCAAATGGGAAATCACCTGAACCGGGTATATGCCAAGACTGTCAGCGGAAATATTAAATTAAATAATATCAAGGGAAATACAGAGGTTAAAACAGTCAGTGGTAAAGTCAACGCACGTCAGATTAAAGGAGATATAAAAGCAAGTTCAGTTAGCGGCAACCTTATTTTCCGGGATTGTGAAGGAATGTTTTCTGATTTACATTCAACCAGCGGTGATATTGAAGCGGAGTTGGTAACCCTGGAGAAAAATGCTTCCGGCATGTCTCTCACTACAGTGAGCGGGGATATAAATTTATATTTACCTGATGATGCTTCTTTTGATTTGAATATAAAAACTGTCTCCGGTGAAATTGACACCAAATTTAAAGTACTGGTAGAAAGCGTGAAGAAAAATCAGTTAGTTGGAGAAGTGGGAGCAGGAGGATTTGATATTGAGTTAAGGACTGTTTCCGGGGATATTTCTTTACTGAAATCATAGTAGTTTTAAGCAATAGCAATATGTTTAATTTAGTGGTAAAACGTAATTAATTATTATCGACATTGCCATGCAAATATGTTTAAATTTTATTAAAACAATAAAAAACAAATTTGATTTCGTATAATGTTTCATGATCAATATGAACCGCAAGAAATTTTTTTCATTTTTTCAGTATCTTTTTCCAGTAAGAAGTTAGCCGATTATAGGCAACTTATTTATTAATTTAATATCTGGTTGTATATGAGAATTGAAAATTAAACTGTAAGAATTATTTCTTTTAATCTATGTTGAATTTTTTATTAAAGGAGATAGAAAAATATGAAAAGGGAAATTTTTAAAAACATTGCTATATTTATGTTATTTATAGTACTTGTAATCTGGGGGCAGGAAGTTGTCCTGGCATCCTCAGAACGCATTCAAACTTTTGAAAAAAATATTGAAGATTTGCGTAGAGAACTGAATATTCCCGGAATGTCTGTCGCAATACTGCAAGGGCAGGAGATTATTTTTAAGCAAGGTTTTGGCTATGCAGATGTTGAAAATAAAATTCCGGCTACTGAAAATACTCCTTATCACATTGCTTCGCTTACCAAACCGTTTGCTGCTGCAATTATTATGCAACTGGTCGAAGAAAATAAATTGAATCTGGATTCTGAAATGAAAGATGTTTTAAAAGATAAAGCTCTACCACCTTTACCCTTTGATGATAAACCTCATCAGGGGTATGCAAGCGCATGTGATAGAATGATTGAGCTGCAAAATGATAATTCTCACCCCCTTGCTTTTCTGCTAAAGGATTTCAACTGTAATACCGAACGAATCACAGTCAAACACCACCTGACCCATACATCACAAGGGACTCCGGGAGAAGAATATCGATACAATGGATTATTGTATGCTTTTTTAACTTTTATTACAGAGGCTGCATCAGGGGAGAATTTTAAAGAGCAGCTTGTAAAAAAGATTACGAAACCTCTTGGAATGACCGGAACTTTTCCAGGTGAAAATGACAATGCTAACGCTCAAGTTCTTAAAGATTGTGCAAAACCCTATCAAGCAGATGAAGAAGGAAACCCTAGGCTTTCAAATTTTGATTACGCCGAAGGAGCAATCTATACTTCTGCCGGGATGATATCAACCGTTATCGACCTTGCGAAGTTCGACATTGCCATGGACCAAAACCTGCTTGTTTCGGAGGGAATAAAAGAGGAAATGTTTACTTCCACTCTTTCCAACAGCGGACATCCTTTGCCTTATGGACTGGGATGGTTTGTACAGGCATATGAGGGGATGAAATTAATATGGCATTACGGTTATGAACCGGGCGCCTATTCTGCCTTAATTTTGAAAATACCGGAAAAAGAAATAACCCTCATTTTACTTGCAAACAGTGACGGAGCAAGTGCATCATTTGGTCTTGGAGGGGGCAATGTGCTCAATTCACCCTTTGCAGCTGAATTTATCAATCTCTTCATGATGTAGAGGTATTAACAAAATTTAATTGATTATTCAGAAAAATCAAATATATATAGATACTGTGCTGTTTTTTTGGCACAGTATCTATATATATTTGATAATAACAAGTACTCAAGTTTTTTCTTATGATCAAAATGTGGCATGATGTAATAACATTTGACCTAGATATTATTAACACACGCCTTTATTTTATTGATCTTCTAAAAAGTAAAAAAGTTGAAATATGGAGATTGATATCCACCCATGATTTTTCCGTGATAAAAGACCTGGAGGAAATCAACTTAATATGTCAAATATTGATTTATATAAAATTAAAAAAGACCGTCTTAGAGAGAATTTGC
>CBFCXR010000246.1:0-3559 GCA_965602045.1 uncultured Bacteroidales bacterium
CAGGGTGACGGAGATAAAGAAAAAGCACAGAAATTAATCGACAAATACGGATCAATAGATGTTGATCTTAAAGCTGCTTTAGATAAAATAGAAAAAGAAGATATTCCTGTGGATATTGTGTTTAAACAGGGGATTGAAATATTGGGATTATGAATATTAATATGATTTAGACGGTTAAAAAATATTATAATGATTATTGAATCAAGAGCATATGCCAGGGCGGGACTTCTTGGCAATCCTTCTGACGGTTATTTTGGTAAAACTATTTCTATAATAATAAGAAATTTTGGAGCAATTATCTCGTTGTATGAGTCACCTGAATTAGTAATTGAAGAACAGGATGTTGATAGAAATGAGTTTAGAAATATTTATCATTTGGTCGATTCCGTTCATCTAACAGGCTATTATGGAGGAACCCGGCTGGTGAAAGCAACTATAAAGAAATTTTGTGAATATTGCGAAAATCATAATATTAAATTATCCAATAAAAACTTTACCATCCGCTATCAGTCGTCTATTCCAAGGCAGGTTGGCTTAGCCGGTTCAAGTGCTATAATAACTGCTACTATGAAAGGACTGATGAAGTTTTTTAATGTAAAGATTCCATTGCCTTTACTTCCAACATTAATCCTGTCAGCTGAGGTTGACGAACTGGATATTAATGCCGGTTTACAGGATAGAGTGATACAGGTATATGAAGGATGCGTTTATATGGATTTTAATAAATCGTATTTAGAAAAACATATGCATGGCAAATATGAATCCATAGATCCGAAATTTTTACCTAAGCTTTATTTGGCCTATAAGACGCAGTTAGGAAAAGTATCGGGAAAAGTATTCAATAGTGTTAAGCAAAAATATGAAAATGGAGATGAATTTGTTCATAATACACTTTCGGAAATAGCAGAAATAGCTGAAAAAGGTAAGGATTCAATCCTAAAACATAACTATGATGAGCTTAATGAATTGATAAACATGAATTTTGACTTGCGATGCAAAATTATGAACATATCCAAAAGTAACATTGAAATGATAAATATGGCCAGGGATTGTGGTGCGTCAGCCAAATTTAGCGGTTCAGGAGGGGCAATTATAGGTATGTATAAAGACGACGAAATGCTCAGAAAGCTTGTTATCAGGTTAAAAAAAATAAATGCAAGAGTAATTAAACCCTATATTAGTTAAAATTATGATAAAGAAAGCCGTTATACCTGCTGCAGGTCTGGGAACAAGATTTTTGCCTGCAACTAAAGCACAACCAAAAGAAATGCTTCCTATCATTGATACTCCGACAATCCAATATGTTGTGCAGGAATGTGTCGATGCAGGCATTGAGGATATCTTAATTGTCTCCGGTAAAGGAAAGAGATCTATTGAGGATCATTTTGACAGAAACTTTGAATTGGAAAGTAAAATACAGGAGAAAGAAGATGAAGTCCTTTATACCCAAATCAGGCATATTGAAGATATGGCAAATATCCATTTTATTCGTCAGAAAGAACTTAATGGTTTAGGTGATGCTATATATCATGCGCGGTTTCATTGCGGCAAGGAACCTTTTGCCGTATTACTCGGAGATACAATTATTGATTCGGTAATTCCTGTAACTCAGCAGCTGATAGATACATATGAGCAATACAAGCAAACGATTATTGCAGTCGAAACTGTTCCCCCGGAAAACGTCTCAAGATACGGAGTAACTGGAGGGAAAAAAATAAACAATAAACTAATGCAGGTAGATCAGCTTATTGAAAAGCCTGAAATAGATAAAGCTCCATCAAATCTGGCAATAGCCGGAAGATATATACTTACTCACGAAATATTTCCGGCCCTGGAAAAAACACCAAGAGGCAAGAACAATGAAATCCAGCTGACAGATGCCCTGAGATTGTTATTGAAGCATGATAATATAATTGCTCATACAATTGAAGGAAAAAGATATGATATCGGGAATAAAATGGATTTTTTAAAAACAACTGTGGAATTTGCATTAAAAAGGAAAGAGTTTGCAAAACCCCTGGAAAATTTTTTAAGGGAAACAGTTAATAATCTGGATGAGATAAAGAAATTAAAGAAACAATAGGATTTATAGTCCTCATAATGGAAGGATAAAATTTAAAATAAAATAGGATTGTTCATCAGAATATTTATTTTTGTAGCACCCAAGTTAAAAATATAGAATAAGATAAGTATAATTATTATTAACCCTAAACAACATTTCTATGAGCAGAATACGTAAAGTTTACCTTGACGAAAAGGAAATGCCTAAACAATGGTATAATTTGGCAGCTGATATTGATGTACCTCCGTATATGAGTCCTGACGGCCCTGTTCCTCCGGAAGGCTGGGCCCCTGTATTTCCAATGAACCTGGTTGAACAGGAATACAGCAAGCAACGCTGGATTGATATACCTGAAGGTGTACTGGAATTATTAAGCAAGTGGAGACCATCACCCTTGCACAGAGCTTACGATCTGGAAGAAGCATTAAAGACTCCTGCCAGGATATATTATAAAAATGAAAGCTTGTCACCGCCCGGAAGCCATAAGCCAAATACTGCCGTAACACAAGCATGGTATAATAAAGAGTTTGGCATCAAGCGATTAACAACAGAAACCGGAGCAGGCCAATGGGGAAGTGCACTTGCATTTGCCTGTGCTTTAATCGGGTTGGAATGTAAAGTGTTTATGGTACGAATAAGTTTTGACCAGAAACCTTTCAGGAAACTAATGATGGAAACCTGGGGTGCCAATTGTATTGCCAGTCCGAGTACCGAAACAAATACAGGAAGAGCAATTTTGGAGAAAATGCCGGATACTCCCGGAAGCCTTGGTATGGCTATCAGTGAAGCTATTGAAGCAGCGGTATCTGATAAAAGCGGACAAACAAGATATTCACTTGGTAGTGTTACAAATTTTGTTTGTATGCACCAGACAATAATCGGACTTGAAACAAAAAAGCAACTTGAAAAAATAGGAGAAAAGAAAGTTGATGTAATTATTGGATGTGCTGGTGGTGGAAGTAATTTTGCAGGTTTGTCATTTCCTTTTGTTTATGATAAAATTAATGGAGCGGATATAGATATTATCCCTGTTGAACCTTCATCATGCCCAACTATGACAAGAGGTCCCTATGTATATGATAACGGTGATACGGCAGAAATGGTTCCCCTGGTAGCTATGTACTCACTGGGACATACTTTTGTTCCTCCGCCAATACATGCAGGAGGATTACGTTATCATGGTATGGCTCCGCTGGTTAGTAAATCTATAAAAGACGGCTTATTAAGACCCCTTTCACTTCATCAGATTGAAAGTTACGAAGCAGGGATTTTATTTGCGAAAACTGAAGGTATTATTCCTGCCCCGGAAACCACTCACGCTATAGCCGCTACAATTCGCGAAGCTAAAAAAGCAAAAGAGGAAGGAAAAGAGAAAGTCATTTTATTTAATTTCAGCGGACACGGATTGATGGATCTTTCAGGATATGATAAGTTCCTGACAGGTAAACTAACGGATTATGAGTTGCCGCAGGAAGAGATTGATAAAAACCTGGAACT
>CBFCXR010000247.1:0-3553 GCA_965602045.1 uncultured Bacteroidales bacterium
CCCGAAAATAATTTTGTCAAATAAGAAAGTCGCCATTAAGAAAAGATATTAAAAAAATTAATTGAGGGCTGTACAAGAAGTCTTTACGGAGCATTGTGTATATCCTCTTTGCCATGACTGCCTACGGCAGGGAATTGACTTTTCAGACAGCCTGAGAAATCAAAAGATCCGACTGATTTGCAAAGATACTTAATTAACGGGAGTTAAAAGCTATTCTTATTGAGTCTGATCTATTTCTTCCAATGGTCCTTTAAAATAACCGTTAATGATTGTTTTATCTCCAATAGTTACATCATATGTTATCTCATATGTTTCTCCGGATTTTCCTATGTTAACTGAGCCATCTGTAATATCAAATTCTACTCCATAATATCCATACATTACTACAAAACCATAGTCGAATGAATATGGAGGCCGATCATTATTATAAGTATATTCTCCCGGAGAAAGTTCTGTTGTTGAAGGAGATTTGAAATAGAAATAAACCAATGTATTGGAAAAGACATAATCAAAAGAATCTACAATATATTCGCCATCCGTAAGAGCAATATCAAAAACTCCTCCATCTTCTTTCGGAGAATAAATTTCCAGGTAACCATTAGGAGTTGAAAATGATTTTTCATTAACAATAAAAGCATTTTCCTTTTCATCATTATTCTTTTTGCAGGAAATAATGACTAGAAAAACACAAATTAAAATTAATGCCGGTTTAAATTTTATGGTTAACATTTTATTTAAGTTTAGAAACATTAAATTAAAAATCTTTATGAGTAATTTTTATACCTGTTATGTAAGCATGTTTTGAAAACAAAGAATCCTGATTTGAATGATCATAAATATTTCCTTTAATATGAGTAATATTTTTATTATGCAGTTTCTTTGTTATCTCATAATTATTTAGATTTTTATCCTTTTTTATAGCTTTACTTCTGAAATAATCGCTATAGCCATCGGCAGTATCATTGTCATGCCAAAAAAAAGCATTCATTTTTGGCGCTATAGATTCATCATCATTAAATACTTTTATTTTTGCATGTATTGTATATTCACCTAATTTAGAAACCGCGACATTAAAGCTAATACGATTAATTCTACCATCAGCAGGTAACATATAACTGCTGGAATCTTCCCAAATAACTGTTTCTTTTTTTGTTTTTTCCTCTTTTTCCTCGTTTCTTATTTCACTTTCAAGTTTGCTTAATCTTTCTATAACTTTTTCATAAATCTTATTCAGATCATCAGGATGGTTCGTATAATAACTCATTGTTGAATCAAACTGCATTCTGGAAACTCCGTGCTTTTCAAATATGCTTGAGTACAATACAGTAGAATCTAAATTATCAGGTAATGATATAAAACGATAGGAAATCGCCATTCCATCCGCAAGATGTATATCAACCAAAAGTGGGATAAGGTTTTTTTCCGGGATGAGATATTTTTTACCAATAATTGTACATGAAAATAATATCAGGCCTAAAAGTAGCCATGTGCAAGGTTTATTTCCAAAATACCTGAATAGCAGCATTATTTTTTAATATTGGCAAACCTATAACCTAGTGTGAATTCATGAGATCCGTAATTATATGGGGCTAACGGGCCAAAAACAATATCATAGGAATAACTTATCTGAATTTTTTTCTCATGAATATATCCAAGCAATATTGATAATGCTTCCTGTGTACGATATGATATACCCATCCACATCATGTTTCGGTACCAGCCCCTGACATTAAAGTCTAATTGATAAGGTGCAGGAGAGACTTTTTTAAGAATTAAAGATGGTTCGACTGCCCATTCTCTGGTAAAAATGTGTTTATATCCAGCTAATAAATAAAAATGACTTTTCAGCTTACTTAAACCCGTTGGCTCTTCACCAAGTTTAATTTTATTATTTATTAAATGTGTTGCAACGAATCCGAAATGATATGTTGAAGAGTAACAATATACTCCTACAGAAGCATCCAGAGGATAATACGTATCCTGGGCAGAGTTATATTGCGGATCACTTATATCTTCCACTGTAATATTTGCCAGGTCAATTTTATATTGCATAATTCCCAGATTTAATCCCATAGATACTTTTATATCTTCATTTACCGGATAATAATATGCATATGATCCATGGAAACTCCCTATACTAATTGAGCCGGCCACATCATACGTAATTGTTCCTCCCCAGCCCATTGGATAATTAACTAACGGTCCGAAAATACTTAAAGTATTTGTTACGGGAGCATCCGTAAATCCAACCCATTGAAACCTGTTGTTTGAGATGATTTGAAAATAATTATGCGTACCTGCCAGTGCAGGATTAATTGCAAAAGGGTTTGTCATAAACAGGGATGTTAAGGGTTTTTGCTGACCCTTTAAACCCATTGATAACAATAGTATCAGAAGAATTTGTACAAGTTTTTTCATATTATCTTATAATTGTTACGGCGCCTGTCATAGGCGTGGTTCTTCCATCATTAATTTTTATAATATAGTAATAAGTACCAATTGGTAAATCTTTATTCTTAAATTTCCCGTCCCATTCCTGATCTGCTCCATATCCTTTTGAATGAAATATTCTTTCTCCCCATCTGTTAAATATATCAACTTCGATTTTATCTCCATAATCAGCAGCACCGGGTATGTGCCACGTATCGTTATAACCATCCTTATTAGGAGTAAATCCCGTATATATTATATTAATCTCTCTTGTCATATATACATCTATTGTATCAGATGATATACATCCATATATATTGGTACCATAGACTACGTATTGCTGATAAACAGTCTGAGGTGTTACAAAAGTTCCCTGAGTGGTTGTATCACTTAATCCTGCCGAAGGAGCCCATAAATATTCCCAAAAGTCAGGAGTAGCAGCTATTAAGTAGGATTCTCCCTGAATAAGATATAATGCCGTATCAATATTTAATTCTTCTGAAGGATCATATATCATAATACTATCAACAGGATATACATTTACTGACATAATATCACTTTCCCAGCAAACTCCCCGGTAAGCGGTAAATACAAATACAGTCGTATCTTTAACAGTAGCAACAGGATTAAATATTGCCGAATCATCAAGAAATGCTGCTGGAGTCCACGAATAGCTTGTCCCCCATGCACTGAATCCATTCAATGTATATGGTTCTCCGGGACAAACACTAACATCAGATCCTGCATAGGCGTCAACAATATTTAAAAAGGATACGTTATATCCTTCGGTTACTGTACATGATGAATCATCGGTCACCTGCACTTCATAATAACCTTGTCCTATATCATACAGACTGCTATCAGTAGATATTGGGATTGTATTTTTATACCATTGATATATGTAGCTTCCAACACCTCCGGTAACAGATAATTCAATTGAACCATTTATTATATATTTTGTACAGGATGAATTTGTAACAACAGCATTCAATGTAATAGGAGGTGGCTCGGTAATTATTAATATTGTATCAAATTCACTGCCCGCGGGATCTTCAATATGCAGATGATAAGTGTCAGCACCTAATACATCAGCAAAACTGCCATTGAAAGAACCTAACGTATA
>CBFCXR010000248.1:0-3551 GCA_965602045.1 uncultured Bacteroidales bacterium
ACTCTTAGCTGAAACCTGATCTCCGATTTTATATTTCCGTCAATTTCGCTTAAGCCTGACCCTATACTTTCCCTGTTGCTGTAACTGGTAAGCGCATATTTCAGCCATATATCAATACCCTCAAGGGCCGTATATTTTATCATTAAATAAGTTCTTGTCCCTTTATAAAAAAATGAAGGTATTGAATATGAATATAACAGATCATTCTCATACACATAAATTCTTGAATTATAACTGTGAGTATCAAACATAGCATACCTGAAATATAGGTCTGCCGGAAACCTGGGGAATTTATAGATTATATCCTGGTAAAGTAAATATCCCTTATCCGGAAGTTCATCCTGTTTTTCTGTCCTGCTAAGTTCCAGCCTGTTTCTGAGCGTAATATTATTACTTACCATGTAAGATATGTTGAATCTTATTTTCAAATTGTTCATCCTGTCAAGTTTTGTGATTGATGTGTCTTCAGGGATATCGTTCTCATATTCGTTTTCATATTTTAACCTGAAATTCATTTCAAAATTTTTATCCGGGGTATAATCCGCCTGAACCAGGTAGTCTGATCCAACCGAAGGGGCATTGGCATTATATTTCAGCCATGGGAATTTATACATGTCAGCATAGGCTGATATTTTCCAGTACTTAAGCGGACGGATTTCTGTTCCGGCATAAAATCCGTTTTCATTGGCATTGTTTGAATTTTCTGACAGGGCATTCCCATTGTGGGCATAGAAATTTTTCTGGTACATACGGTAAAAAGCAGAAAAGGCAACCAGGTTGTTAACATAAATCATGGTCCCGTGAATCATTCCCCATCCCTTATTACCGTATGTGGTCTCGCCAAAAATATTTATTTTCTGAATATTTGCCTGGTAGTCTATTCCTATATTTGTAATTTCCGATCCGTTAAAATCAAAGCGGTTATATACTCTTTCTTTTTCATGCAATTCACCTCCGAACCTGCTGTTAATAAAAGTTGTTCCAAGCTGAAAATTTTCTTTTTTGTAAGAGATATTTGCCCCGTATGCCGTTTCTGTAATTGCTTTCTCATCATAGTTCTCGGAAGGTGTCCTGTGGTATCCTGTATTTTGAAATGATGAGAATTCATAAAATCCGGGACTTATCGTATCAATAATATTCGCATCCCTTTTTTTGTGCGAATAAAACGGGGTTATATTAAAGTCACCTATTGATACTGTGCCTGCCGCACCCCTGAAAAACATATTTTCTTCTGATGAGGTGTATCTTTTTATTCCTTCTGCCCGTTTTTTAATATTAAGGACATATGAAGATTTCCCGAATGTCAGTCCGCTCCAAAGTGTTAGTCCCTGTCCGAATTGCAGATGATAATCACCGGCATGTATTGTTTTAAAAATGCTGATGTCGTTCAGTTGGAGATGAGCTGACAGGAAATCAAAACCGTATTTGTTATTGCCGTTAAACAGTTCTTCACCGGCATCCTTCTCGGCAGTGAATCCTGCATAAATTCTGTCCCCCGAATGAAATTTATATCTCGTATATAATTTTTGCGGGTTGCCCAGATACCTGTTTATATCAGGATTTTGTTCGAGAATTGAATCACTTACAGTTTTAAAACCTTCCTGTTTTTCCAGTATCCGTTGAGTTCTGAGAAATATCTCATGCCTGCCCTTTTTTAAAGCATTTGTGAGCATAACAGGCTCTCTTGCAGAGACTGGATTAACAGTAACAAAAGGAACTAAAAAATTAATTTCTTTTTGTGAAAATCCATATATATAATGTAATTCGTGTATTGTGAGCAACTCACCATTTTCTTTAATATAATCAAGCAGGCATTGTATCTGAAAATCATTCAGAAAATGTAATTTTTTAAGTTGATCATAACCTGCCATATTAAGGTTCAGAGGATCTTCATAATAGTTATATAAATCCTCAAACAGTACAGTATAATCGACCTGAATGTCAGTGCCTGCGGCAATTTCCTCCGTTAAATTTTCAAAATAATCATCCCTGTCACAGGACAATCTTTGTGCATATAAAGAGGCAGAACAAAGCAGGCAAAATGCAGCGGGAAAAACGCAAATATATTTCATAACATAATAACGGTGTATATTTTTACCTTAACGAATAACTAAATGATACATGAGGAGTATATCCCAGTATCTGATGCCGTGAAAAAGCCATATCGGCCTTAATTCCCTTGTGAGCAAATCCTACACCAAACGAGTAACCTGACATCTCATAAGTTGATAAGCCAAACCTGGCGAAAATATTTTTAATTAAATTATATTCAATACCACCTTCAAATACCGGTTTTTCTTCAAGGTCCTTTTCTGTTTCCACAACAATAAAAAGTTTTTCAGTAAAATAATACCCTATTCCTGCCTGAAAAATTGTCGGCACCTTCTCAAGGTCAACCATGCTATATGACGCTTTTGTGGGATTATAAACATGTACACCAACAAGCAAGCCATCAAGGGGTTCGGCAAGTAATCCTCCTTCAACCGCCAGGGTGGTATTGTTACCGTAGTATTCTTCCTGGTATATATTCAGCACATCCAGTTGTATGCCCGCAGAAAATTTTTCTCCGAATGATTTTCCATAGGCAAGAGATATTTTACTTTCGTTATATTTTTTATAGCCGAAAAAAGTGATACTTGCACCAATTGTGCCTTTGTAGGCAGGAATTGCTATTGCTACGGCATGCAGTCCATAATTTTGAACAACATATTTATTTTCATAATGAAAGCCAATGGTGAGTTTTTCCACACCTGTAAGTCCTGCCTGGTTATGATAATTTGCCCATAAATCAGTTAAAACAACACCTGCATTTGATAACCCGGAGGCCCTTGCCCCTGAAGGATAATTATCGTTTGCAGCATAAATATCCGCAGTAATAAAAAGAAAGAGATACATAAGATGTTTTAAAAATACAATTTCCCTAACAGTTAAAATTTTCCGGAAGTGCTGGCCTTTAAAAATATTATAGTTACCGGTCAACCTTAAAATCATATTTCAATTTTAAAAGGTCTTTGTTTGCTTTACTGATTTTGTTATTTAAGCCCTCTTTATATCTAACCAGCTTTTCTGAAATCCGGTCATCCGATAATCCCAGAATTTGTGACGCCAGAATCGCCGCATTTTGAGCCGCATTTATTCCTACTGCAGCCACCGGCACCCCCGGCGGCATTTGTACAATAGATAATAATGCATCAAGTCCCTCAAGAGATACTTTTATGGGAACACCAATAACGGGAATACTGGTCATTGAGGCTATTACACCCGGTAAATGAGCAGCCATTCCTGCTGCTGCAATTATTACTTTTATCCCCCGCGCTTCAGCATTCTTTGAAAATGCCTCAACCTCATCAGGTGTCCTGTGTGCTGAAAGGGCATTTATTTCAAAGGGAATTTCAAAATCGTTTAATATCACGGCTGCTTTTTCCATTACCGGAAGATCGGATGTGCTGCCCATTATTATACTTACTTGTGGTGTCATTTATTTAATAATTTGTGTTTAAACCAAAATGATATTAAAATTTTATTACATTAGCCCGATTAGTTTAAGTTGC
>CBFCXR010000249.1:0-3485 GCA_965602045.1 uncultured Bacteroidales bacterium
AGAATCTGATAATATCTATTCTGACCCGGTAGAAATTTCAGTTACAACAACTTTAAAAGCGCGTGCGTATAAAACCGACTGGATTACAAGTGAAATTGCCAGCGGTACTTATACAATAAATCAGACTGATGCTATTCCGCCTTTTGATAATACAGAATTTTCTATCTCTGAGATTTATCCTAATCCGTTTAGCGAAGAAGCCAGAATAAAATATCAAACAGGTTCTTATTGTTATGTTTCAGTTTTTATTATTGATGTATCGGGTAATATAATCAGAAGCCTGGTAAATGAAAATAAAAATCCCGGAGCTTACGATGTCATATGGAATAGAACAGATAGTGAAGGAAGAAAGGTTTCGAGTGGTATTTATTTCATTCGTTTGAATTCTGAAAAATCTAATATTGTTCGTAAAATAATTGTTCAATAGCCATAACTATTTCAGGATAATTTTAAATATGCCTGCCTTTATTGAAATTTCAATAGGCAGGCATTTTTAATAAAAAAAAGGCAGCTTAAGCTACCTGTTAATTAATTTACCGCGATGCAGTATAACTCCGTAAACTGCGCCGCGATGAAGCGAACTGTGTTCTACTTTACAGTAGCCCCACCTGGGCTCTCTTTTAATTTCATAATTTTTGTTGGATTTTTATTTATCCATGACATTAGTCTATAAGGGTCTATGATTAACTTTTGTAGCCCCGACAGGAATCGAACCTGTATCTACGGTTTAGGAAACCGCTATTCTATCCGTTGAACTACGGGGCCGGATAAATTTGGCGCCACAAAATTATCTAAAATGATCAATGATACAAATATTTTGCGTTTATTGTACATGAGAATTCAATTGATTATTTAAAATTCTTTTCATTACATTTGGATTTGTAATGTTGACAATGATATTTTGAATATGATTGATATTGTTTTTCTAATAGTTCTTCTTTGGGCTGCTTACAAAGGATTTTCCAAAGGATTAATAATTCAGGCGGCATCACTTGCAGCTTTATTACTGGGGGTGTTCGGAGCAATTAAATTTTCAGGTTACACTGCTTTTATACTTACCAAAAAGCTTAATATAACTGGAGATTATTTACAACTAACAGCATTTGCTATTACTTTTGTAGTAATAGTAATTGCTGTTCATTTAGTAGCACGAATTACTGAAAAACTAGTTAAAGCTGTGGCATTAGATTTTGTAAACAGGATTCTTGGATTGATGTTCAGTATAATTAAGGTCGCGTTTATAATAAGCATTATATTAGTCATAATAAATACTATCGATTATAGAACGAACTTTCTGCCAAAGGATAAAGTAAATAAATCTTTGTTATATAGGCCTTTATCTGCTTTAGCTCCAATGATATATCCCTATTTTAAGTTAGAGTATGAAAAAATAAAAAGAGATCAACAAACAATTGATGAAATTGTAGTATAAATTTAAAATTACTTTAATTATTATCACCAAATATTATCTTTGCAAAAATTTTCATAATGAATTTTATAGAAGAACTGAGATGGCGGGGCATGATAAATGATATTATGCCAGGGACAGAGGAACAGCTCGCAAAGGAAATGACTACCGGATATGTTGGAATTGATCCGACAGGGGATTCTCTTCATATCGGACATTTGGTTGGTGTAATGATGCTGAAGCATTTTCAAATAGCAGGACATAAACCCATTGCTTTAATTGGTGGCGCAACCGGAATGATTGGCGACCCATCAGGCAGATCCAGGGAAAGGAATCTTTTAGATGAAAACACTTTACGAAAAAATCAGGAAGGAATAAAAAATCAGCTGTCTAAATTTATTGATTTTGAATCGAGTTCTCCTAATTCTGCCGAGCTTGTTAATAATTATGACTGGATGAAAGAATTTTCTTTTCTTGAATTCATACGTGATATTGGCAAGCATATCACAGTAAATTATATGACGGCAAAGGACAGCGTAAAGTCAAGGCTGGGCGAAGATTCAAAAACAGGAATGTCTTTTACCGAATTTACATATCAGCTGGTTCAGGGTTATGACTTTCTATATTTATATAAGAATAAAAACTGCAAATTACAAATGGGGGGATCAGACCAGTGGGGCAATATTACAACCGGTAATGAGTTAATAAGAAGAAAGGAGCAGGGAGAAGCTTATGCATTAACCTGGCCTTTGGTAGCTAAAGCTGATGGTGGCAAATTTGGAAAAACAGAAAAAGGAAATATATGGCTTGATCCTGAAAAAACTTCGCCCTATGCTTTTTATCAGTTCTGGCTGAATGCTTCTGATCAGGATGCTGAAAAATATATAAAAATATTAACTTTGCTAACTTATAATGAAATAAATGAATTTATTCATGAACATAGTAAGTCTCCTCATATGAGAACTCTTCAAAAAAAACTTGCTGAAGAATTAACTGTTATGGTTCATTCAAAAGAAGAACTAAATTCAGCAGTTGAAGCTTCCCATATCTTATTTGGAAAAGGAACAACAGAATCATTAAGAAAACTTGATGAGGATACATTTTTAAGTTTATTCGAGGGTGTTCCGCATTATGAGGTTAATGCAGAAATATTTAAAAATAAAATAGAATTACCGGTGCTTCTGGTTGAAAAATCGCCGGTATTTTCTTCAAAGGGTGAGCTAAGAAGATTAATTAAAGATGGGGGATTAAGTATAAATAAAGAAAGAATAAATAATGCTGAATTAATAATATCAGATAAACATCTTTTGAATAGAAAATATTTGCTAATTCAGAAAGGGAAGAAAAAATATTATATATTAAGGATTATATAATTTAAAATAATTTAAAATGATTAAAGAAAATAAACACAAGTTTGAATTAAGTTCATTGGACTTAATATTAATTGTCTGGAATAAAAAGGTAACTTTATTGATATTGACTTTGCTGGCAGCTGTTACTTCGGGGTTGCTTTCCTATTTGATTACTCCTATGTATAAATCAGAAGTTGTTCTTTATGCCCAGCCTGACCAATCAGTTTCAAAGTATCTCTTTTCATACAGTTACGTGGGAGGCTTGGGGTTGTTATCATTTGGCCGGGAAGCAGAATCGGAGCAACTAATGCAGATACTGAATTCAAACAGGATTAGAGACAGAGTAATTGATAAATTTAACTTAATGCAACATTATGAAATTGATTCTACTAACAAATATAAACGTACATTATTATATGAGGCTTATAACGGACATATAAATTTTAAGCGCACAAAATATTTGGCAGTAGTAATAACTGTAATGGACAAAGATACTGAAATTGCAGCAAATATTGCTAATAGTATAGCTAGCCTTGTTGATACCGTTTATTCTGACATACGTAGAGAAAGAGCTATAATTGGTCTCCAGATGGTGGAAGCGCAAATTGCAGATATGCATGGAAGGATAAAAGAATGTGAAGATTCATTAACTGTTCTAAATAAATTAGGCATTAATCACTATGAAGCACAGTCAGAAAGGTTAATTGAAACATACGGGTATGCAT
>CBFCXR010000250.1:0-3472 GCA_965602045.1 uncultured Bacteroidales bacterium
AGTAAGTTGTGTGCAAGCCTAAAAAAAGACATTACATTAATAATTTAACCATATTATAAGGGTATTGGAATTTTAAAGTATCTTAGTATAAAGTAAAAGCATATTTAAGTATGCTTAAAACCATAAAAATTCATATATTACTTATAATCTGGGAATTACCATTGTTATGCATTTTTCCCCCTGGAATACTTGCCCAGGATATAATCGAAATTAATGAATATATGCCAGCCCCTCAATGGGCAATTTCGGAACAACAGTTGTTAAAAGAAAATCTGACTTTTCTGGAATTAGTTACGGCTAAATATATAAATCCTATAACTGGTCATTTGGAATGTGTAGAGCACTGGGGAGGATCTGATGGTCCGGATGATGCCATGGAAAATTTCTATAACTGGTCACTACTCTATGCATTAGGTGCACCAAAACAAACTTTGGATATTTTTAATTTTATTTGGAATGGCCATATTGCCCAGTATACAAATAGTAAAATAAGAGATCCGCGAGGATCAGCAGCATATTACAAAGAATTTATCAGTGCTTTTGATTGGGAGCATACAGGTGAGGGTGTTGCACCCTTTTTATTGCTGCCACTCTCTGATCCATATAATCCTAAAACACAAGAACGTATAATAAAATTTGCAAACTTTTATACGGGCAGAGATACAAGCACACATAATTATGATCCTGAACACAAAATTATTAGAAGTGTATTTAACGGAAGCAGGGGGCCCTGGCTTAGCACAACTCCGCAGCAAATCCTTTTAAACAATAATTCATGGAGATCACGTGGTGCAGATGGGGTAATGGGTGACGTTCCGCTTAACCTTATTTCAACCAGCCTTGCAGTTAACGCCTATATGATAACAGGTGACGAGCATTATAAAAACTGGGTTTTAGAATATGGTAATGCCTGGCTTAACAGAACCATGGATAACCACTGGATTATACCCTCAAATATTGGTTTAAATGGAATTGTGGGTGAGCATTGGGAAGGTAAATGGTATGGCGGTATTATGGGCTGGGATTGGAATTTTGGTGGATTTAGAATACTTGGACGCGGAATGCGAATTGGATTTGGGAATGCTTATTTTTTAGGAGAAGACAGCCTATTTCTTGAATCATTAAGAAGACAGGGTGATACCCTGCTTACAAATAATGAAGTCAATACCACTTATTTAACTAATTATGGAGATGAAGACTGGTATTTGCCTTTATATGCACCTTTGGATGAATTAACTACCTGGTATGATAGAGACAGAACGAATGATGGATGGTATTATGTTCGCTCAAATACTGATCTTGGAAATCACTTTTCTGACTTATATACCTGGACTTGGAAACAAACAGATTTTGAAAGAATTTCGAAAACAGCAGGAAGTAACAGTGATGAATGGTTTGCCTATTTACAGGGAAAAAATCCCGGCTATCCTGAAGTAGCACTGGAAAGAGAATTTACAAATCTTGCAAGGCGAACTGATAATGTAAATAACGATAACAGCAACCCTGCCTATCGTCGTTCAGACCACGGACCCTGGCCTGCTGCAACAAATGCTTTAGTCAACCTTACTATGGGAGGTTTACAGCCTACCAAATCAGGTGGTCTTTTGTTTTGTCAGCTTCGTTATTTTAATCCCACTTTTAAAAGACCAGGCTTACCTGCTGATGTAGGTGCACTTATAAGCTTTATTGATAAAGACAAATTAATTGTTACCCTGGTAAATACAAATAACAGTATGACAAGAGATGTTATTGTTCAAACAGGAGCATATGGCGAACATCAATGCTCTAAAATAATTCTTAATGACACTGAATATCCTGTAGACACAAATCGTATCTATTTCAGATTGGCTCCGGGCTCGGGCTCAACAATAACCATTTATTTACATCGAAATTGCAACAAACCCACCCTTCTTTTCCCCTGGGTTCATATTCCCCCAGGTTATTTAAAAGAAGAAGCGACACCTGCATCTTTTAACATCATTCCAAATCCTGTGGTTTCAAATACCCATATCAGCTTTTATGCCACAGGTAAAAACAAAATAAGAATCAGTATCTATAATGCCCTTGGAATGCACATTGAAACACTGTGTGATGAAACCTATGATGAAGGTATGCATGAAATTATATGGAATCCGGGCAGCCTTCATTCAGGAGTCTGTTTTTGCATAATAGATAATGGAAAAGATGATCGACAACAAAAAAAGTTAATAATAAAAAGATAACTATATAGAAGTTTTACTGAAAGACTTTATATTGTCAAAAAAGTACTTCGATATTTGCTGTGGAAAAACTTATCAAACTCCTGATAAAGTGCTGTTTAAACATATTTAAGTCTAAAAAGCAGCTTATTTTAAGCTCAAATAACGAATTTTTATTTTCCTACTTAAAAATTGCAGTTTGAATGATGAAAAAATTTTATGCCCATTAAACCTATTCAAATAATCTTAATGGTTATATTTATTAAACAATAGATATTTATTTTTACTTATAAATGATATGGAAAAAATGAAAGCAATTGTATGCACAAAATACGGACCACCGGAGGTCCTTCAACTTAAAGAAGTGGCAAAACCCATTCCAAAAAACAATGAAGTACTCATAAAAATTCATGCGACAGCAGTAACAGCAAGTGACTGCATCATCCGGGGCTTTAAAATGCCTGGGAGACAAGGATTTCCTAAAAAACAAATAATGGAACTAATGATGAGGCTATATGTAGGTTTCACAAAACCGAGAAATCCTATTTTAGGACTGGTGCTATCAGGAGACATTGAATCAGTTGGCAAAGATATAAAGCAATTTAAGAAAGGTGACCAGGTATATGGATTTACCGGTTATAGCTTTGGTACATATGCCGGGTACAAATGCATGTCTGAAAAAGAGTCAAAGCGAGGGTGCCTGGCAATAAAACCAAACAATATGAGCCATGAGGAAGCTGCATCAGTAACTTATGGAGGTATTTTAGCAGCGTATTTTATGAGAAATGTGAAAATCCAAAGCGGACAAAAAGTGCTTATCTATGGAGCTTCCGGGGCAATAGGAACTATTGCGGTACAAATTGCTAAATACTTTGGTGCCGAAGTTACCGGAATATGCAGCACATCGAATATAGAATTAATAAAATCTCTGGGAGCTCATAAAGTAATTGATTATACTAAAGAGGATTCAATAAAAAAATTGGAGTTGTATGATTTTATTATTGATGCTGTTGGAGAAAATAAAAGCTCAAAACTAAAAATACAATGCAAAAAAGCACTTAGCCAGAGTGGGATATACATATCAGTCGATGATGAAATTCTAAAGTTACGTTCTGAATATCTTGTTCTGCTCAAAGAGTTAATTGAAGCGGGACATGTTAAAGCAGTCATAGACAGTAGCTATCCGTTGGAACAAATTGTCGAAGCTCACAGATATGTGGACAAAGGACACAAAAAGGGAAGTGTTGTCATCACTGTTCAATAATGAAATAAAA
>CBFCXR010000251.1:0-3413 GCA_965602045.1 uncultured Bacteroidales bacterium
CATGTACCTGAACTGCCACTCATATTACAGCTTACGCTATGGCACAATGCCCGTTGAAAAGTTGGTCAGTGAGGCAAAAAGGAACGGTGTATCTGCCCTTGCACTTACTGATATAAATAATACTATGGGCACAATGGATTTTATCAGGGAGTGCAAATTAAACAATATAAAACCCATGGCCGGCATTGAGTTCAGGGATGATGAAAATGAACTTATTTTTACCGCACTAGCAAGGAATAATGACGGTTTCAGGGAAATAAACGAATTTCTTACATGGCATAATCTTAACGACACTTCTATCCCACCCTGCCCTCCTGTTTTTAACCATACATATGTTATTTACCCGTTTCAGTCAAAACTACCCCGGAAGTTAAAGGAAAATGAATTTGTAGGTATCAGGCCGGAGGAGATAAGAAAACTTGTTTTTTCAAAATTCCGCTATAACCAGTCACAGCTTATTGCTTTTCAACCTGTGACCTTCTCGGAAGAAACCGATTATATATTGCACAAACATCTCAGGGCAATTGACAATAATACTCTCCTGAGTAAACTTACACCTTCTCAACTTGCCTCACCTAAAGAAAAGCTGCTTCCTCCGGATTTTTTATGTATTGCTTATGAAGATCATCCGCAAATAATAAAAAATACGGAAAGACTGGTTGAAGAATGTGATATTGATTTTAATTACAACACTGTTAAAAATAAACAAACTTTCACCGGAAGCAGGTATGATGATAAAATTTTACTGGAAAAACTAACTTATGATGGCCTGTATTACAGGTACGGAAAATCTGATGAAGAAGCCTTAAAGCGTATTAAACATGAGCTTCAGGTAATTGACAAGCTTGGTTTTTCAGCATATTTTTTAATTACATGGGACATTATCCGTTATTCAATGAGCCGGGGGTTTTACCACGTTGGACGCGGCAGCGGGGCTAACAGCATCGTAGCCTATTGCCTTAAAATTACTGATGTTGATCCTATTGAGCTGAATCTTTATTTCGAACGTTTCATTAATCCCAAAAGAACATCCCCCCCTGATTTTGATATTGATTACTCATGGAAGGATCGTGACGAAGTACAGGATTACATCTTTAAGCGTTATGGCAAAAAGCATACTGCATTGCTGGGTACTATCAGTACCTTCAAAGACAGGTCTATTTTCCGTGAACTGGGAAAGGTTTATGGTTTACCAAAAGAGGAGATTGATAGCCTTGTGAATGATCCATCTGCAGATACCAATAAAAATGCAATTACTGAAAAAATGTTCCGTTTAGGAAGCCTTCTGATAAATTTTCCAAATATTCGCAGTGTTCACGCCGGCGGAATATTAATATCAGAAGAACCTATAGTTTGCTATACCGCACTTGATTTGCCTCCCAAGGGATTTCCCACTACCCAGTTTGACATGTATGTAGCTGACCAGATTGGCTTTGAAAAACTGGATATTCTCAGTCAGAGAGGAATCGGACATATCAACGAGAGTGTGGAAATTGTACTTAAAAATAAAGGAATAAAAATAGATGTTCATAAAGTAAAAGAGTTTAAGCAAGATCCGCTGATTAATAAAAATCTGTATAATGGGGAAACAAATGGTTGTTTTTATATTGAAAGTCCTGCAATGCGGGGATTGCTTAAGAAGCTCCGCTGTAAGGATTACCTGACACTTGTAGCCGCAAGTTCTATTATACGTCCCGGAGTTGCCAAGTCAGGTATGATGAAAGAATATATAAACCGTTTTCATAACCCGGATAATTTCGAATATCTGCACCCGGTAATGGAAGAGCAACTCAAAGAGACTTTCGGAGTGATGGTATACCAGGAAGATGTGATTAAGATTTGTCATCATTTTGCAGGATTGGATCTGTCAGATGCAGACATATTACGCAGAGCGATGGCAGGGAGATTCAGGTCAAAGAAGGAATTTGAACGTATACAGGGAAAGTTTTTTGAAAATTGCAGGGAACGTGGCTATACTGATGACCTTATAAAAGAAGTATGGAGACAAATTGCCTCCTTTGCAGGCTATGCTTTTTCCAAAGCCCATTCCGCATCCTATGCTGTTGAAAGTTACCAGAGTTTGTACCTGAAGACAAACTTCCCTGTCGAATTCATGGTGGCTGTTATTAATAACTTTGGCGGCTTTTACAGGACATGGGTATATATAAATGAAGCTAAACGCAGTGGAGGAACTATTCATTTACCTTGCATAAATAAAAGTACCTGCAAAACATGTATATACGGAACCGATATTTACCTGGGATTTGTTCATGTCTTGAATCTTGAATCCAGGCTGGCAGACACTATAGTTGAAAATCGTAAAATAAATGGTAAATACAAAAGCCTTGAAGATTTTATGCGAAGGACACCAATTGGCATTGAACAACTTATTATTCTCATACGCCTTGATGCATTCCGGTTTACTGGAAAACCAAAAAAACAACTGCTTTGGGAAGCACATATGTTGTTAAAGCAGGGGAAAAAAGAATCTCAAAACAATCTGTTGTTTTACGAAAAACCCAAAAAAATTAAACTTCCTGAACTTGAACAAAGCAGCCTTGAAGATGCGTATGATGAAATTGAATTGCTGGGATTTTCTGTTACAGTTTCAAATTTTGACTTGCTTGAGACAAAGTTCAGAGGAAATATCTTTGCTAAAGATTTAACTAAACATGTTGGCAGGAAAATCAAAATTATCGGTGACCTTGTTACTGTAAAAAATGTAAGAACAGTAAAAAAAGAATGGATGCACTTTGGCTGCTTTTTTGACATGAAGGGTGAATTCTTTGATACAATAAATTTCCCTGACTCCCTGAAGAAATATCCGTTCAGGGGATACGGGATTTATCTTATTCTCGGCAAAATTGTCGAAGAATTCGGATTTCCGGGTATAGAAGTGGAAAAAATGGCAAAATTACCTATGAAAAAGGATCCGAGGTATTAGAAAGTATTTTTAATCGCTACATAGAAAGTAATGGTTAATTTTTAATATCATTTTGTTTATCAATATCAAGCTGCGATATACTCAAAAACATCTTCAATAATTTCTCTGTGTGTTAAATAAAAATTCTGTTTCAACCAAAGATGCAAACTGTAAATTTCATATGATTTTAACCATTTTAACGATTTAACCAATTCTTTTCTAAACAATTCCTTGTCATAACTAATTTTTCCAAGAATTAATTTTTGATGTTCAAGCATGTTAATTAAAATCTGGTTTTGCATATAAGTTACAACAATTTTCATGAAAAATCAACAGCTTAAATGAACAGATTTTATAAAGATCTATTCCGATTCTTTAGATACATATATACAATTTACTGTTAATAAGCATTATGTTTTATATGTTATTTTAAAATCGCAAATTACTATTTATAATAAATTTATATAAGGGTAAAATAATGTACGTGAAA
>CBFCXR010000252.1:0-3405 GCA_965602045.1 uncultured Bacteroidales bacterium
CGACAATATGTTTCAATTATTTTATTTTCAATATGTCTATGATCAATATATAAATTTTCATATTAGTCCCGGTAACTGATAATGGACATTATTCATTCATCGACAACCTGAATTATAAAATATGATCAAGAGGATTACGCTCTTGTCCGATAATCTCTTTATCCAGCCACTTCTCCTGTCTGCTTTTAAAAATTATCAGGCTGTCAACTTCCTCATCCATGATTTTAGAAGCTTTGATTTTTAATTCCTTAAGTTTTACTCCGGTAATTTCTCCTTCAAAAACCGAATTCTGTATCCAGTTTAAGTATTTTCTGCATAATTTGAGCATTTTGCCCACTCTTTTTTCACCAATGTCATATGCCAAAATCACATACATAATAATTTAAAGTATTACAGGCAAATATTTTTTAAAAAAAACGGGATTATTAAACCTTCCTTATGTGCAATAATTCAAAATGGCTCTTTGGCAACCAGCACACCTTACCCCTGTCATCTCTGATTCTTATATTCAGGTGTATCTTCCGTTCATCAAGCACTTCGTATGTTTTGCCCGTTGTAAGCTTATCTGTGTGGCCATCATTGTAGATACATTTAACCTGGGTGCCTGTGGTCATATTGGCTATATCCTTTTCATGCTGCTTTCTTTTTGCCAGCCATTCTTCATAAAGCTGCATGCCTTTTTCTATGTCTTCACCGGCAATTAAATCAAGAGAACAAAGCCAATCCAGCACATATTTCCGGTCTTCCCGGTCTTTGAATTCAAACCATTGCTCATGCAGTCCGGAACGATACAGGTAATCTTTGAACCTTCCGAAAGCTCCTGATCCCTGGATGGTAGCTAACAGTAAATCACGGGCTTTCTCATCCTGGTTGTCCGGTAATATAATGAATCGTTCCATCTGTCTCCATCCCTCATTGGATGACCTTACAGGAATAGAAATAAAACGCTCACCGTAGTCATTCTCTATCATTTCTCTCAATGCTTCATCTTCATCATAAAGATCTGAAACGAATGTAGTTTCTTCTTTTTGAATATCAAGGTACCACGTCATCTCATGGCTGTTTTCATTCATAGCCATCGCAATATCTTCCAGCAGATCGTTGCTGAGGCGAATCGTTTTCTTTTTGTTTTGCATTGGTCTCCTCGCTTCTTTACTAAAATTTAAAGTTTAACATCTCACAATTTTCATAGGTCTGGAGGTTCCCTTTGCTCATTTATTTTATTTATAACCTTACTCACAATCTCCCGTGCTGTTTCAATATCAACTCCGGCTTTTTTTGCCAGGGCTTCAAGGTCCGGTTTCCTGCCGGCATTGATATCCGGCAAAACTATCTCCAGCAGTCTGTTGATTTTATTTATATTTTCCTGGTTTTCCCCGGATGGTTCTGTTGTAAATAAAGATTCGTACTCATACAGACGGATTTTTTTCCTCAAAATCTTTTCAGCGGTATTGAGCATGGATATGTTGACACGGATATCAGGTTCGCCTGAAAGATTATACCCGTAAGCATTCAGCCGGTTGACAAGTGCGTTAAATCCGCGATCGGTCATAGAAGATATAAACAACACTTCTCTTTTTTCATCATAGTAGGCCGTGGAAAAATGCGGATGGCCGCCCCACCTTTTCAGCGTAATCCGGTAAACTCCACCGGCATATTCAACTTTAAAGTGTTTATCAAGACTTCCCGTATCAAAGGAATCGTCATTATACCCGGCCATTACATGAACGATTTGATCTTCTTTGTGAAAAATCAGCGGGTACGCAGCACCGGACAAAAGCATCATATAGGGAACCGGGTTTTCTTCAACGTCTGCCATGATATCCTCTCCGCTTTCCATACATTTGTGAGGATGCAACTCAGTAGCGTAAAAGAAAATATCGTCTGGTTGAAAGCTCTGATATGCCCCTATAGGACCGAAACTTTGCCAGCATGCTCCATTGTAACTGATAAGGTTAAACAATAATACGGCTTGTTGCTTCATTAAAATTTCAGTAACACCAGGAGAATATAACAGAAATATATCCCCGGCAAACACATCCTCCATTGCATAAAAATTTTCGTCCGGATGACCCGTGATTACACTGAAGCTAAACCTCCACGGGTGCTTTGCCTGTTGCTCAAGATAGTTTCGCTCCGGGTCATCCAGGTGCCTCAGGGCGCTATGGTTCAGGTACTTTTTGATAAGTCCGTCTTTTTTAAAAATCCTGTGGGCTATGTATTGCATCTTGAGCATGTTGACCCAGCTATTCTGAAACTCTCGTGTAATATGCCGGTAACGGGCCAGCCGTTCATTCATCTCCTTGTCCAGTTTTTCATTGCGTGCGGCATAGTTGACTAAAAATTCATCCACAAGAGAACGGGACATCTCGCTGTTCTCCCGGCATATAGCTTTCAGGTTTTTAAAATCATTCATGTCCGAAAATATCATTTTTATTCTTTTTAAACAAATTACTATGTAACTTCTTTTAATCCTTTACCCGCCTTCTTAATTTCATCCTTCATACTTCCTTTCACCACCACATTTTAAAAGGTTTGTACTCTTCCATATCCAGAAGATGCTTGGATAGTTTATAACATTCCAGTTTTATCAGATGCTTATAACTGACGCTCCGTTTTAATGTCCGGTGCTGTATGGTTTCATTCAGGCGCTCTTCAAATGCCTGTACATATATTTTTTTTCCGTTGCTGTTCAATAAACATTTATTAAGCTGCCTATCAAAATGCTTTTCCTGTATTTCCCTTTTATTTAATACTTTGAATATCACCCTGTCGACCAGCAATGGCTTAAATATCTCTGCAATGTCGAGTGCGAGTGAGTATCTTCTTTCGCCCGGGGTATGCAGGTAACTTATTGTAGAATTCAATTGTGTCTGGTGAATTGATCTTAAACACTGGCTGTAACACATCATGTTACCAAATGAAATAAGAGCATTAACCTCGTTTTGTGGCGGTTGTTTTGTACGTTCCCCCATCTCGAAATCATTAATAATAAGGTTGAAAGCCTCGTAGTATTGCTGACGAATATTTCCTTCGAGTCCCATTAGTTCATTGGTATCGTTCATTGTATTGATATTGGCTCTATATCCTTCAATGATTTCAATTAATGGTTCAAGGTCTTTACCACGGCTGTTATAATATTTCATGTTCTTTACCATATTGAAAGACGCAGCTTTAATAAATTTCCTTGCCAGGATAATTCTTTTCTTTTTATCAGTATGATGCTTGGTTTGCGCAAGTATCATGCGCCCTGACAGCAGATAATCTTTAGGCATAAACGAGCCTGTGTAGTTTTCGTAATAATCGAAAAAATGTACGGATATATCATTTTTCCCTAAGAAATTATAAAGTGCACTGTTAGCATCGAGCGAGCCAAAAATATATAGTTCTTCGACTCCTTCCACA
>CBFCXR010000253.1:0-3343 GCA_965602045.1 uncultured Bacteroidales bacterium
GCTAAAGGTAAAAGCACAACCCTTACCTTTTTCACTTTTCACATTGATTTTTCCTCCATTCTTTTCAACAAATTCCTTACAAATTATTAAACCAAGTCCGGTCCCCGATTCTCCTAATGTGCCGGAAGTTGAATAATATGAATCGATCCTGAATAATTTATCAAGATTATCCTTATCTATACCTATACCATTATCACTTATTGTGATTTCCAAATATTTTTCACTGTCACTACTCATAATATCAATCCTGCCATTTATTTTAGTGAATTTTATAGCATTACTGACAAGATTTCTAATAACGGTAGTAATCATATTCTTATCGGCATGCACAATATTATGGGCATCAATATGTGATTTAAGTTGAATTTTTTTCTTTTCCGCACTTATTTTATGAAAATCGATATTTGATTTTATTACCTCGCAAATATCAATATTTTCCGGAGTATATTTAATTTTATCAGTTTGCGTTCTTGCCCATTGCAGCAGATTTTCCAACAGACTAAATGCTGATTCCGAAGAAACATTAATAAGTTCAAGCAAGCTTATTTTTTGTTGGTCATCCATCTCTTCAAAGTCTTTCCTAAGTAATTCTGAAAAACCAATAATAGCATGAAATGGATTCTTCAAATCATGAGCGATAATAGAAAAGAATTTGTCTTTTGTTTTATTAAGTCGTTCAAGTTCAGTATTAACACGCTTTAAGTTCTCAGTTTGTGTTGTCAGTTCTTCTGATTGCTGTTGAATCTGTTCCTGCCTTTCTTCAAGTAATTGATTTGTCTCCTGCAAATCTTCTGATTTCTTTCTAAGTTCTTTTTCTGTGTTTTTCAGTCTTGTTATATCACGTCCGATACCAACCAAACCGACAACTTCTCCATTTTTATTTTTAAGCGGCACTTTAGTGGTAGACTTTATAATTCTATTTCCTTGTTCGTCCAGGCCGGGCTCTTCATAATTGATTTTAGGTTTGCCGGTTTTTATTATAGTCTGTTCATCATTGTAGAAACGACTTGCAAGGTCATAGGTATAGAAGTCGAAATCAGTTTTACCGACAAGATTTTTTGGTACCGTTCCCATTACGGCTGCTACTTTTTTATTACCCACAATAAATCTGCTTTGCCGGTCTTTGATATATATTGTATCAGGCAAGTTGTCAATAAGAGTTCTGAGCTGGTTTCTTTCATCTAATATTGATTCCTGAACCTTTTTTTCAAGATCAAATCTTTCCTGTTTATATTTCTTTATCCATTTTACTACAAAAAAGACAAACACTGCAGTTGCAATAATAATCAATGATAACATAAACCATATATTTCTCCATAACGGATGTAAAATTACAACTGCAACCGATGTTCCCTCTTCATTCCAGTTTCCATCTTCATTTGAAGCAATAACTTTAAACAAATATTTACCATATTTTAGATTTGTATAATTTGCAAATCGGCGTGTAGCATCTGTTTCAATCCAATCGGGATCATAACCTTCTAATTTGTATTTATACTTATTTTTTAAAGGCGAAGAGTATTCAAGTGCGGCGAATTCAAAAGAGATATCATTTAGATAATATGGCAGCTTTATTTCCTGTAATGTTGTTAAAGATTTGTTTGTATATGTTTGTGCATTATATACCTTGTCCTTTTTCCCTATTAATAATTTGGTTATCGCTATTTCAGGTATATGTATATTAACTTTTATACTGTCAGGACAGAAAGAACTACAACCATTTACACCGCCAAAATAAAGCTCTCCTGACTTTGATTTGAAAGACGCACCAAGATTAAAGACATTATCCTGTAAACCATCTTTCTTATCATAATTATTAAATTCCTTTGTTAAAGTACTAAATTTAGATATGCCATTATCTGTGCTCAGCCAAAGGTTGTGATTCTCATCTTCCAGTATACCGTAGATAATATTATTAGCTAATCCGTCTTCTTCTGTAAAATGTGTGAATACATTGGTAGATCTGTCGAATTTATTCAATCCACCGCCGCCGGTACCAATCCAAAGTGCATAATCTTCATCTTCATATATTGAAAATATGTCATTATTACTAACACTGTTCAAATTACTTGGCTCAAAAATATATCTTGTAAATTCTCCAATCTCTTCGGGCTCTTGTCCATCTATGTTTTTTATTACCAGCTTATTAAGTCCCCCTCCCTTAGTTCCTATCCATAAGACGCCTGTCTTATCTTTATATATTTCAAGTACTACATTGGAACTAATGCTATTTTTCGAATCAGTATTGTTTTTCAGATTAATAAATTTTCTTGTTTTATAATTAAATATATCCAGTCCACCACTGCGATTAGATCCCCAGCTTCCAATCAACAGATGTTCAGAATCGTATTCAAGCAAAGAATAAATATGGTTATTACTCAGACTATTAGCATTGTTTTCACTACAAAGGTACCTGACAAAAGTGCCTGAAGCGGGATAGAATTTGTTTAGTCCTCCACCATCTGTTCCTATCCAGAATATTTCCCTGTTATTTTCAGAAGCAGCAATAATTTTTTTAATATTATTGCTGCTTATACTCCATGGATTGTATGGATCATGAGTATATACTTTACATTTGCCGGAAGCTTTATTAAATTTGCACAGCCCACTATTAAGTGTACCCAACCATAATATTCTATCCGAGTCTGTATAAATTGACGTTATAACGTTTTTATTCATGTCTTCGAAATCAGCGATGACATTTCTATAAACTTTAAATTTTTTATAATTGGGAACAACTTTATTTATCCCGTAATATTTTGTACCTACCCATAATATGTTTGAATTACTCTTATATAATGACATTATAACTTTGCTGGTTAATGTATTGGAAGGGAAGTAATCACTGGGATATGAAATTTGATCATTTAAAGTATTCAATTTAACCAGACCACCGTCCCTGGTTCCGATCCATAAAATATCCTGTATATCCATTAACATGGTGAAAATATAATTATATTTTAATAGGGAAATATTGTGGGCATCAAAATGCTTAATGATTTTGTGGGATTTCCTATTATATTTTAGAAGGCCTTCTCCCCAGCTGCCAATATAAATATTCCCTTCTTTATCCTGGCTTAACGCTCTGATAGATATGCCAATATGGGATTTTTCGTCAGATTTGGGTACATAGGATATAAATGTTTCATTTTCCTTGTCAAATTTAAATAATCCTTGTTCGGTCCCCAGCCAGATAAAATTATTATTAAGATGATCTTCAGCTAATATATAAATACAATTACTTTCAGGGGAATGTTCATTATAAAAACGATAGAAAATATTCTTTTCTCTGTCAAATCTGCATAGTCCGCCTTCTTTGGTACCTAACCATAAATTATATTTA
>CBFCXR010000254.1:0-3321 GCA_965602045.1 uncultured Bacteroidales bacterium
AATAAAATCAAATCGGCTTTTAATATTGAAATCCCCCACTGGAAGGATAGCCTTCAAAAATACTTCAGCGATTCAGGTTCAGATTGAAAATCCTGCCTTATGGCAGTCAGGTTTTCCTTCCCACAAGCCATTTATTTGGTCTCGCCGCATGCGAGACGACTTATTTTTTTGTCATGTTGAACGAAAGTGAAACATCTTATAATTAAAGATATAGATTCTTCACTATCGTTCAGAATGACAAAGATAGGAGACTCCCGAAAGAAAAGAATATATTTTTTGAGTAAGATTAAATATATAATGCTAAAATATTATACTATAAATATATAGTTTTGCATTTTGATTGGTTAATTATTTATCATTGAAAAATGGACAAAAAGGATTTGAGTCAGGTAGTTCGCACTAAAGCCAGGAAGTGGTTAGAACCTGTTTTTGATACGGATACAAGAGCACAAGTTAAATACTTACTTGAGAATAATGAGAGTGAGTTAATAGAGTCATTTTACAAAGATTTGGAATTCGGTACAGGAGGCCTTAGAGGTATTATGGGAGTTGGGACTAACAGAATGAACATATATACAGTCGGCATGACCACCCAGGGTTTAACCAATTATTTGAAAAAGGAATTTAAAAATCTTGATAAGATTAAGGTTGCAATTGCCCATGATTCAAGAAACAATAGCCGGTTATATGCTGAGACTGCAGCAGGGATATTTTCAGCTAACAATATTAAAGTATATTTATTTGATGATTTACGGCCTACCCCTGAACTGTCTTTTGCTATAAGACATTTTAAATGTCAGGCAGGTGTAGTAATTACTGCATCCCACAATCCTAAGGAATATAATGGTTATAAGGTATACTGGGAAGATGGTGGCCAGATCATAAGGCCGCATGATAAAAATATTATTAAAGAAGTAAAAAAAATCAATTCTGTTGATGAAGTCAAATACAAAGCTGATAAGAATAATATAGAAGTTATCGGAAGAGAACTGGATGAAATTTATTTAGATAACATTAAGACTTTATCACTATCTCCGGATATAATATCAGGAAATAGTGATTTGAGAATTGTCTATACCCCGATTCACGGTAGTGGTGTTACATTGATCCCTTTGATACTTGCCAAATACGGTTTTAAAAATATTATTAATGTTCCCGAACAGGATGTTATAAACGGAGATTTTCCGACAGTTAAATCCCCGAATCCTGAAGAAGCTGAAGCATTAAAACTGGCAATTGAAAAAGCAGAGGAGACTGATGCGGATTTGGTTATGGCTACGGATCCGGATTCTGACAGGGTTGGTGTTGCAATAAAGGATAATAGCGGAAAGTTTGTAATTATTAATGGAAACCAGGCAGCTGTATTACTTATTAATTACCTTCTGAATCAGTGGGCGGAAAAAAATAAGCTGAAAGGGAATGAGTATATTGTTAAGACTATTGTTACCACAGAGTTGTTAGCTGATATAGCAGAAAAGTATAATGTAGAACATTTTGATGTGCTCACTGGTTTCAAATATATTGCCGATGTTATTAAGCAACTGGAAGGACAAAAGATATTTATTGGCGGGGGAGAAGAAAGCTATGGGTACCTTGCAGGCGAATTTGTAAGAGATAAAGATGCTGTTATCTCATGCGCCCTGATTGCTGAAACAGCAGCATGGGCAAAAGATATGGGAAAGTCAATGTTTGAGCTGCTTCGTGATATTTATGTTGAGTATGGTATGTACAAAGAAAAATTAGTCACAGTAACAAAAAAAGGTCAAGAAGGGGAAGAAGAAATCAAGAGAATGATGAAGAAGTACAGAAGTAATCCACCTTCTGTAATTAATAATTCTAAAGTTGTTTTTAAGAAAGATTTTCTCGATGAAGTGTCACTCAAACAAATAAATAAGGAAAATGGAGGAATAATTATTCAAAGTGAAGATGTAATTCAGTTATATACCGAAGATGGTTCAAAAATCTCAATCCGGCCGTCCGGAACCGAACCGAAAATTAAGTTTTATTTTAGTGTGAAACATAATCTTAAGGATGCAGGTGAATACGAGGAAGTGAATAAATTACTTGAGAAAAGAATTAACGGCATAATTGCGGATTTGGGAATATTGAAATAAGTAAATAAAATTTAATATAAATTATACAATTTAACTCTCCGAATTTTAAAAAAACATTTGTGTGCTTTTTAAATAAATTTACACATGACGCTGTTCTAAAGTAAATTAGTTAATGTGATTTTTAAATTTATTCTAAATTTAATTTGAGATTGTCAGAATCATAAAAAAAGTCTCAACTTAATAACAGCTAACCTGAAGATCAAAATAGTAATGTCTTTTTTATAATATGGATTCCTGGATATATTATACCATGCGGGATTAAATCATTAAGATTTTAAAATACAGGGATAGGTTGGATGTTAACAAAAATTTAACTAACTTTAATATAGGACCATTTGATAGAGCGAATATTGAGAATCTTGAACATCTAAATCCTTACCATTTATTTTTGCTGACATCAGTAAAATGATAAAAATCATTTATTACTATTGATATATATCAATAGTAAATAAGAAACATTAAAATATATGGACGTATAAGTTAGGATACAAGCGGCAATTGATAAATCAACATTGGTTTAAATCGTTATAGATACAATGGCTTTATATATTTCATGACAAACGCCCGGTCTTGTGATCAGCAAATTCAGAAGGTGTTTTATTGATAAATAGTAATTTGTAATTATTGTAACATATTAGTTATCAGCTATTTATTCGCACAGATGATGTAAAAAAGTATAATGCAAAAAGTACTAAACCATAAACTTCAAAAAGAAGGATGTGAGTGTAGTTTCCGATTTTTGCGACTGGGCTATGCATTAGTACTTTCTTTTTTAAAAAGTCGTTTATGGCTGGCTTTTCTGTTCTTGTCTATTTTTCATTATAATATCTTTTCACAACAAACCAGCAAAGATAATTACACCGGCAACTGGTTGACTACAACCAGCTGGGATCCTACCTGGGCCACACCCACCGTAAGTATTAGTGGTTATGATATTACAATTTACGGATATATTACTGTTAATAGTTCTCTCTCTTTTTCCGGTTCGGGCGGAGATTTATTTGTTTATGATACCCTGATAGTTCAAGGTGATTTATCCTTTGGCAGTAACAATAATTTAACAGTTTATTCTGGTGGAATTTTAATTGTAAGAGGAAACCTGACAGCCGGAAACAAAACAGATATTTTAGCAAATTCATATATAGTTGTAACAGGTGATTTTACTGCATCAGGTTCCCAAACTACTTTTTCGAGCCCCATATCTCCC
>CBFCXR010000255.1:0-3306 GCA_965602045.1 uncultured Bacteroidales bacterium
ATGATTGACCAGTTAACAATAGATAAAATATTTACTGCTGCCGATGTTGTTGAGGTAGTAGGAGAATTTGTCAGGCTTAAAAAATCAGGTCAGAATTACAAAGGATTAAGTCCGTTTACCAACGAAAAAGATCCCTCATTTTTTGTAAGTCCTGCAAAAGGAATTTTTAAATGCTTTAGCTCAGGAAAAGGTGGTAATGCAGTGACTTTTTTAATGGAACATGAAAAGCTATCCTATCCTGAGGCGCTAAGGTACCTGGCAAAAAAATACAATATTGAAATAATTGAAAAAGAACAGTCTGCCGAGGAAATACAGCAAAAAAATGAAAGAGAGAGCTTACTGGCAGTATGTACATATGCGCATAAGTACTATATTGAAAATTTAACTCATACTGAAGAGGGTAAGGCTGTTGGCGCAAGTTATTTTCACCAGAGATCATACAGGGATGATATTATTAATAAATTTCAATTAGGTTATTCAAGAGAACAAAGGGATGCTTTTACAAAAACAGCACTTGAGAAAGGTTATAAAATTGAATACCTGACAAAAACCGGACTTACTATTCAGAAAGAAAATTATGCTTTTGACCGGTTTCATGGCAGGGTAATTTTTCCTATTCATAGCCTGGCAGGCCAGGTGATCGGATTTGGAGGACGAATACTTAAATCAGATGAGAAGGCTGCAAAATATATTAATTCTCCCGAATCGGAAATATACCACAAAAGCAATGTCTTATACGGATTATTTTTTGCGAAACAGTCAATTATTAAAAACGATAATTGTTTTATTGTAGAAGGTTATACTGATGTTTTGTCATTGCAGCAGGCCGGAGTTGAAAATGTTGTAGCTTCTTCGGGAACCGCCTTAACATCACAACAGATAAGATTAATTAAACGTTTTTCAAAAAATATAACAGTAATTTTTGACGGCGATGAGGCAGGAATTAAAGCATCACTCCGCGGAATTGATCTTATACTCGAAGAAGATTTGAATGTGAAGGTTCTCCTGTTGCCGGATGGGGAAGACCCTGATTCATTTGCAAAGGGTAAAAGCGCAAGCGAACTGCTGGAGTACATAAAAGAAAATGAAAACGATTTCATTTCATTTAAATCACGATTGCTAAAAAAAGATGCAGAAACCGATCCTTTAAAAAGAGCTACACTCATAACCGAAATTGTCCGTTCAATTGCAGTTATTCCGGGAAGTATTACAAGGGCTGTATATATTAAGGAATGTAGCAGAATACTTGACGTGGATGAGAGGGTGTTATATACTGAAATTAACAGGATAAGAAGACAGAAAGCAGAGCAAAATTTCAGGAAAAGAAACTATGATATCAATTTGGCTGAAGAAAAAATTTCAAAAGGGCGAACTGTTATCTCAGACAATGAAAGATATATAGTTGAAAAAGATATTACCAGGTTACTTCTGAATTTCGGGAATAATAATTTAACAGTTTTAAATAAACACAATAACAAAGAAGAAGAGACAACTGTTGCCAGGTATATTATTTCGGAAATAGGAGCGGATGAACTTGAGTTTAGCCATCCGGGGTACAAAATTATTTATGAAGATATAGAACAACATGTCAGTAATGACAATCCGTTAACTGAGAAATATTTTATTCATCATACTAACGAAGCGATTAGTAGAATTGCAGTTGATTTACTAACTTCTGCATATGATCTGAGTAAAATATGGGAGAAACATGACAATTACATTGAAACTGAAGATATGAAGCTTAAGGAAATTGTTCCGGAAGCTATAAATGCTTTTAAGAATAAGAAAGTATTAGACATGATAAAAGAAACACAAAAAAAACTGAAAATCGCACAGGAAAATAAAGATACAGACAGCGTTTCTTTGCTTCAGCAGAAATTTATTTTACTTAATGATCTTAAGAAAAAACTTTCCAAAGATTTAGGCTTCAGGATCATTGTCTGAAAAGGTTTTTGAGAGGGGACAGCCCCCTTTTAAGAGGGGGCTGTCCCCTCTTAAAAGGGGGCTGTCCCCTCTTTTTTCAATGAAAAAACAAATAGGCAATAAATATTGCAGCAACAATTCCGGCAAGATCGGCAATTAGTCCGCATGTTACTGTATACCTTGTTTTACGGATATTAACGGCTCCATAGTATACTGCCAGGGTGTAAAATGTTGTTTCTGTAGAACCCTGGAAGGTTGATGCCAGCCTGCCGACGAATGAATCAGGACCATAAGTGATCATCGCTTCAACCATTAATCCCCGTGCCCCACTGCCACTAAGTGGTTTCATAAATGCTGTTGGCAGGGCAGGAATGAAATCAGTGTTTACTCCAAGCCAGCTAAAAAATTTACCTAATCCTCCTATTAAAAAGTCCATTGCCCCTGAAGCCCGGAATACTCCTATTGCGACTAACATAGCTACAAGATACGGGATGATTTTTATTGCCACTCCAAATCCTTCTTTTGCTCCTTCAATAAAGGACTCATAAATATTTATTTTCTTTCTCAATCCAGCCCAAATAAATAATATAATGAATAAAAACAATATGAAATTTCCGGCAAGTCTTGATATCACTTCAACATAGGGCTGATCAAGACTGTTAAGGCGCCATATTACCAGTGCAATAAATAAAGTAATACCACCAACATAAGCTAAAACAACCTTGTTAAGCAGGTTGATTTTTTGTATTATGGATACTGCCAAAAGGCCCGCAAGGGTGGAAAAATAAGTAGCCAGAAGCAAAGGGACGAACACATCAGTAGGGTCTTTTGCCCCTTTTGCAGCTCTGATTGCCATTATGCTTATAGGTACAATTGTTAATGCCGAAGTATTAAGTACAATAAACATTATTTGTGAGTTGGATGCAGTATCTTTTTTAGTATTGATTTCCTGCAGTTCTTTCATGGCTTTAAGTCCTAATGGTGTGGCAGCATTATCAAGTCCAAGCATATTAGCACAAAAGTTCATGAGGATTGATCCCATGGCAGGATGATCTTTAGGTATGTCGGGAAATATCTTTCTGAAAAACGGGGTTACAAGCTTTGATAATGAATTCACCGCACCACCTCTTTCACCGATTTTCATTATTCCAAGCCAGAGCGTTATAATACCGATAAGATAGATTGAAATTTTTACCGATTCTTCTGCCATCACAAATGTGTTGTTAACGATTGCTGTGAATACCTCAAGGTCAGCCCTGTCAAATATTATATTCAGGTATTCGGCAAAAAAGTCACGGAAATAATATCCTGTTACCCTAATAATGGCTACTAAAAAGCCCACGAGGAAGAATCCGATCCAGATATAATTTAAAACCATTTTGG
>CBFCXR010000256.1:0-3272 GCA_965602045.1 uncultured Bacteroidales bacterium
ATTCAAAATTATATAATTATTTTATAAGACTAAAAACAAAAGCAACAGCAGCTAATGGTGCACCCGATTTATATACAGAAAATGAATTATCATATCTTACTTCACACCATATAGTATATGTTAAAAACAAAAACGGTATTGAAAAAATATATTTAGATGGAGAAGAAGTTGCAAACAGTATCAGGCCTGAAGGATTAGATAACTGGAAAGATAATTATTTCCTGGTATTAGGAAACGATTTAAATTGTAATTATCCATGGCGGGGTAAATATTATATGATTGCTATATATAATATTTCATTATCAAACGATCAGATCCTCAAAAACTTTAATGCCGGACCTTCAGACAATTTAACCGATATAATTAAATATGACATTGAGATTTCTCCAAATCCTTCTGAAGGATTATTTAACATTAAGATCATTCCCCAGTCAGAGTGTGATTTTAGCTCTAAAACATTGATTCAAATTTGTGATCTTATGGGTACGGTAATATCTTCAGATATCTTTGAAGATCCAGGTAAAGAACTTATAAAGTTCTATAATCTAATTAATTTACCAAAAGGGATGTATATTTTACGTGTTATCACAAATGACAACTTCACCTGCGAAAGGTTTATCCTTAGATAAAACAAAGAAAATTCAGGAGTAAAAGCATTTCATTAAATATATTGATTAACGATTTACCCAGCCTACGCCTTAACCTACACCAAGGCTTCGGTTAACAAGAAGGCTTCGGCTGTCCCGTCCGAACGGCGTTCAGCCGGGCGGGCAGGGATCAACGATTTATGATTTCAGAAGTTATTTATAACCAGTAATTTAACTTGTGTGTGAATTTCGTTCTAAAATCTAAATTCGTTAGTTCCCCTGTGAAATGCAAAGCAATCCCGTGAAACGGGATTATTTCACAGAGTGAACTTGTTCTTAAATCGAAAAAATAAATATTATTACCGCTATTTTCCATACTTCCAACGATAAAGAAATCCCTAAATTGATGCAAAATTGACGTCTATGTAAGAAAATCATCAGTTAATCAAAATTAAAAATAATAATGGCTAAAATATTCGTTGGTATAGAAACTTAAGTAGTATTTTTGATATACAATAAATTTAAAGATTAATTATTAACTGTCTGATTTACTATATTTTAACATGGATTCAAAAAATAAAATTATGAATAACAAAAAGGTTAGAGCAAGAAAAGTCAGAAAAGATAATAATCCGTTATTTGCAGTTCTCGATATTTTCGTTACTACATTTTCCTATTTCTTCGCATATTTTATTATAAATCTGTTTTCTACAGATTATTTTAAATTTACCCAGGAATATGTTATAATGCTTTTATTGATAGTTCCAACATGGGCCATATTACTCCAAATATTAAATCTGACAAAAATTCCAAGAACTCACTCATATATGTCTATCTTTTTTAGTTTTCTCAATTTTAATGCTATTGGATTCGCGCTAATATTTTTGTATAAGCATTTATTTGGGTTAACTAATTTCAGTCATTACTTTATAATATCATTCTCTTTAATAAACCTTTTCTCACTTTATATATTCAGAATGCTGACATACAAAGTGTTTAAATATTACAGAGCAACCGGACATAATATTCACAATGTAATTATGTTCGCTGATGATAATTCAGAAAAATTTATAGACAACATAATTAATCATAAGGAATGGGGCTTCAGAATTTTAATGATTTTAACTGACTCCCAAAGTATCAGGAAAAAATACAATAATAAAGTCAGAATATTCCCGGATAAAATCTCTGTAAAGAATTTACTTGATATTGATATTATTGATGAGGTTATTTATTGTAATAATGATTTTAATGAAGAAAAAGTTAGAAATCTAATTGAAACATGTCAGGAAATTGGTGTTACTTTCAGGCTGCAATCAGACCTTTCACCAATGACCGTAACAAATTCACATTTGACCAGGTTTGAAAATGTTCCGTTTATTACATTCATGAATACACCAAAAAATTCAGTAGCTCTTATCTGGAAATCTTTTAGTGAATTCTGGATCTCATTTACCATAATGTTCCTGTTATCACCTTTCATGTTGATTATTTCACTTCTTATTAAGCTTACCAGCAAAGGCCCGATTGTATTTAAGCAAGAAAGAGTGGGATTAAGAGGCAGAAAATTCTATATTTATAAGTTCCGGACAATGGTTCAGGATGCAGAAAAAATAAGAACCTCCCTGGAAGATAAAAATGAAACTGACGGTCCTGTATTTAAAATAAAAAATGATCCAAGAATAACGAGAATTGGTAAATTGTTAAGAAAAACCGGATTGGACGAGCTTCCACAACTTTTTAATGTTTTAAAAGGAGAAATGTCACTAATAGGCCCTCGTCCACCTTTACCACAAGAAGTTGAGAAATACGAAAGATGGCAGTTAAAAAGACTGTCTATGAAACCTGGTATTACATGTACATGGCAAGTTATACCTAACCGTCACGATGTATTATTTGAAAAATGGATGAAATTGGATATTCAATATATAGAAAACTGGTCAGTTAAAAAAGATTTTCTTTTATTTTTCAAAACTATAAGAAGTCTTATTAGTGGTTCAGGTCATTAATACTCTTGCCTCTTCTCGTTTAAATTATTGAATTATAATATTTTAATTAAATGCTCCAAAGAATATTGAAATTTGGAGCATTTTTATTGTCTAATTAAGAATGATTTTTAGAAGAATTTAATAATTTAGTTAAACTTAATAAACTTAAATCCGTAAAAAATTATATTATTTTTACGATTTGTATATTTAGAAAACTTATTATCTAATAATATTTTAAAATGACAAAACATAAAAAAAGCGGGAAAAGCATAGTTGCATATTCCTTAGTTCTTTTATTACTGTTATCTTGTACTCCTACTGCCAAATTGAAATATGTTCAAAATAAGGGTGACAATGTAAATAAAAATCAATATTTTAATGACCGTTCTGAAAAGACAATTCAGCCTTATGATTATCTCTATATTAAAATATATAGTTTAGACGAACAAACAAACTATGTATTCGGTGATAACCAGTATGGTACTTATGAAACCGAATTAATAAGTTATACCGTAGATGATGCAGGCAATATCAATTTCCCTTTTGTTGGTGAAATCAATGTTAAAGACCTTACAATTAATGAGGCTAAAACAGCAATTGAGAAAGCTCTTGAACGTTATCTTAATAACGTTTCGGTTAGAGTTAGATTTGTGAGTAATAAGATTACTGTTTTAGGCGAGGTAAATAATCCGGGACA
>CBFCXR010000257.1:0-3263 GCA_965602045.1 uncultured Bacteroidales bacterium
CTCCTCATTCTTCTCAGATAGGAATAGCAGCATTATTGAAAGCTGCCTGTGACGGGAAATATAATCTAACTTCGGAGATTAGAGAATATGAAAACAGAGCAAAAGTTATTAAAAAAGTATTTATTAACAATGGATTTAAAATTCTATATGACATGGATATCGATGAACCAATTGCAGATGGATTCTACTTTACGGTTTCATATCCCGGATTTTCAGGTGATGAATTAGTTAAAAAGTTGCTCTACTTTGGAGTTAGTACGGTAGCTCTTGATATTCCAGGAGGTGGATATAAAGAAGGAATAAGGCTTTGTGTGTCACAGGTAAAACTTGAGCAGGTTCCGGTTTTGGAACAAAGGCTTAAATCTTTTAACGACTATTATAAATAGATATTGTTATTTAATTATTGTTAATATTGTTAAACATTTATTCTTTTTTTTCTAGTTTTGTTATTTTTTTTAACAACTGATAAATATTTGTATTAGATAGAAGTGTTTATGATTGTATAGATAGAATGCGACACTTAAAATTAAATTTATAAAAATAATGGCAAAAGTAAAAGGTGCAATTATTGTAGATATTGAGAGATGTAAGGGGTGTGAAATATGTATTGAATCTTGCCCCACCGATGTAATAAGAATGGAAACCAAAGTAAATAGCAAAGGTTATCATTATGCATATGCAGAATATCCCGAAAAATGTACAGGTTGTATAAATTGCGCTATAGTATGCCCTGATGCGGTAATTACTGTATACAGAACAAAAGTTGAAGTTTAAATACTAATTGGATTATGGGTGAAATAAAATTAATGAAAGGAAATGAAGCAATCGCTGAAGCAGCCATTAGAGCTGGATGTGATGCCTATTTCGGATATCCGATAACCCCTCAATCTGAAGTTATTGAATATCTTGCTGCCCAGGAACCTCATAAACGTACCGGGATGGTACTTTTACAGGCAGAAAGTGAAATTGCAGCGATAAATATGGTTTATGGAGCTGCAGGAACAGGTAAAAAGGCAATGACTTCATCATCAAGTCCGGGTATCAGTCTGATGCAGGAAGGAATTTCATATATGGCAGGATCAGAAATACCTTGTCTTATTGTGAATGTTGTAAGAGGCGGCCCGGGTTTAGGTACAATCCAACCTTCGCAGGCAGATTATTTTCAGGCAACCAAAGGCGGAGGACATGGAGATTATAAGCTAATTGTTTTAGCTCCGGCATCTGTGCAGGAAATGGCTGACTTTGTGCCTCTCGCTTTTGATCTGGCTTTCAAATATCGAAATCCGGTAATGATACTCTCAGACGGAGTTATTGGTCAGATGATGGAAAAGGTTGAACTTTTTGATCAGATGCCACGCAACACAAAATTTGATCAATCATGGGTAACAACAGGAAAGACCGCTGACAGAGAGCGTAACATTATCACTTCTCTTGATCTTGATCCGGCAAGGTTTGAAAAGAAAAACCAGCGTATTCAGGAAAAATACAGGAAAGTGATGGCAAATGAAGTAAGATTTGAGAATATTCAATGCGATGATGCTGAATACATTCTGGTAGCTTACGGTTCCAGCTCAAGAATTTGTCAGAAAACTGTTAATATGGCAAGAGAAAAAGGAATAAAAGTCGGTTTACTACGACCGATAACATTGTTTCCGTTTCCGGAATCGGAAGTTGCAAAATATGCAGACCGTGTGAAAGGATTTCTTGCTGTTGAATTAAGCGCCGGTCAAATGGTTGAGGATGTTAAACTGGCTGCAGGAAAAGGAGTGAAAGTTGAATTCTATGGGAGAGTTGGAGGTATGATTCCTTCTCCGGCAGAAATTCTAAATATATTGGAAGAAAAATTTATTTGAAAATAATGATGGAATTAAAAGATATTATTAAAGAAGAAAACCTGGTTTATAAGAAGACTGAATTAATGACTGATAATATTCTGTCTTATTGTCCGGGATGTGGACATGGTACAGCGCACAGAATAGTAATGGAAGTTATTGATGAGATGGGCATAGTTGAGGATACTATTGGTATAGCACCGGTAGGTTGTTCTGTGCTTGCCTATGAGTTTATGAATATTGATATGCAGCAGGTACCTCACGGAAGAGCACCGGCCACTGCTACCGGAATAAAAAGGTGCTGGCCTGAAAAGTTTGTTTTTACTTACCAGGGTGATGGTGATCTTGCCGCAATTGGGACATCAGAAACTATTCATGCCTGCAACAGGGGTGAAAATATTACTATAATATTTATTAATAATGGTATATATGGAATGACAGGTGGTCAAATGGCACCTACAACAATTCCGGGAATGAAAACCTCTACTACGCCTTATGGGAGAGATGTTAAACTAATGGGCAATCCCATTATGATGACTGAACTGGTAGCTCATTTACCCGGAACTTATTTCATCACAAGACAGGCAGTTCATACTCCTTCAAGTGTTCGTAAAGCTAAGAAGGCGATAAGAATGGCCTTTGAAAATCAAAAATTAGAAAAGGGAGTATCTTTTGTTGAGATAGTATCGAGCTGTAATTCAGGGTGGAAAATGACTCCGGTAGAGGCAAATAAGTGGATGGAGGAAAATATGTTTCCTTTTTATCCGCTTGGTGATATTAAGGTAGCCGGGGAAATAATTATGAAATGAAAAATTTTACCTGCGCCCGGTTGAACGCCCTTCGGACGGGCCTGCCGGTCAGACAGGTGTTTAAAATGATATAAAGTATTATTAATGAAATAAAAAAAAATGAATGAAGAGATTATAATGGCTGGCTTTGGTGGACAGGGTGTTTTATCGATGGGAAGCATATTAGCTTATGCAGGAATCATGGAAAATCTGGAAGTAAGCTGGATGCCTTCTTATGGCCCTGAGATGAGAGGTGGAACAGCAAATGTAACCGTAATTCTTAGTAATGATAGAATTAGTTCTCCAATTTTAAGTACATACGATACTGCTATACTTCTGAATCAGCAATCCCTCGATAAATTTGAAAAAACAGTAAAAAAAGGAGGATTACTGGTATATGATACCAACGGTATTACAAGGCATCCCGAACGCACCGATATAAACATATATCAGGTGGATGCTGCTACTGAGGCAAGTAAAATGAAGTCATCCAAAACATTTAACATGATTGTATTAGGAGCCTATTTGAAAATTAAGAAAATAGTTCAATTTGAGAATGTAGTTAAAGGATTAAAAAAAGCACTGCCCGAAAGGCATCATCATTTAATTCCCCTAAATGAAGAGGCAGTTAAAAGAGGTATGG
>CBFCXR010000258.1:0-3256 GCA_965602045.1 uncultured Bacteroidales bacterium
GGTATTGAAATATTAAAAATTGATGTAAAAGAGCTAATTAAGATGCTCAACGCTGCTTTATCGGAAGAGTGGCTTGCTTACTACCAATACTGGATAGGGGCACGGGTAATGGAAGGCCCTATGAGGAGTGAAATTGAGCCGGAGCTATTAGTTCATGCTGACCAGGAATTAAACCATGCGGTTATGGTAGTTGGCAGGATTATTCAGCTTGGGGGTACACCCGTTTTAAATCCTTCGGAGTGGCCCAAGTTGGGCAGATGTGGCTATGATGAACCAACAGACCCTTATGTTGTAGCTATATTAGAACAGAATTTAAAAGGGGAACGTTGCGCTATTCAAAGATACCAGGATATAGCAACCTTTACCAGTGGCAAAGATCATGCTACGCACCAGATGGCAACTCAAATCCTGAATGAAGAACTTGAACATGAGCAGGATATTGAAGACTGGATAAATGATATTGACAGAATGAAAGAGGATTTTAAAAAATTAAGGATGTAAGTGCCTGAATTTTCTGGCAGGAGGGACAAAAATACGATGTGGAACCAGGAATATTCATTTTTATAATTCTGGTTCCGCATCTTTTAAATTCTTTATTTACACTTTCTTTATCCATAATTCTAATATACTTTGCTTAACATGCTAAAGTATATAATGCAGATAGTATTCAACTTTCACAAAGGCTTCACCGGCAAACATATATCTACAATAAATTTGTCCTTTGTACACTCTTCACCGAACATTTCAAAACAAGGCCTATCATCGGGCTGATAACCACTCGTGGGCAGCCACTTACCATATACCCATTCCCATGCCGCCTCGAAATCTTTTGGAGATAATTCAAAACGGGCAACCATATATTTACCGCTCGGGATAACCATTTTACCAATTTCCCCGTCAACTTTTGTATCTTCAGGAACAGTAATGGAAACACTTGTTCGTAGTTTTTCTGATTCCGTTACTTCCGGGTCATCATGGTAAACAATAATTGATTTCATGTCCTGTTGCTGGGTTAAGCCGCGTGGACCTGCCCATGTAAATAGCTTGTTAAATAATCTTTCGAATAGTTTACTGTCCCCTTTATAGGGACCGATATGCCTTACATAGGCAATAGTCATTGAAGGAAGTTCTTTTACTTCCACGCTTTTGTTTATGTCCATATTAGTCCTCCATTTTAATGTTTTAGATTCATTGCAATAATACATAGAGGACTGTAATTCATCTTGATTTGTATTGCCTATTGTTTGATTATAGTTGTGAAGTATTTTGCGCTGGTTGCTATTATAAATGCTTTTGTTTTTACGCCAGTTAGTTGCTGACATTTTGAAATGACTCTTAAAGCTTCGTGCAAAAGTTGCCTGGTCAGAAAATCCGCATTCCTCTGCAATTTCTGAAATTGTCTTTTTTGGATTGCCGGATAAGTAAATTGCAGCCTTTTCGAGCCTTACCCTTAGTATGAACTGAAACGGTGTTTCACCTGTCATTCCCTGAAATATCCTGTGAAAATGAAATTTGGAGAAATTTGATACAGAAGCAAGTTCCTCAAGGGAAAATCTTTCACATAGATTTTTTTCTATATAATCAAAAACACGGTTAATACGTGATTTATATTCTTCCAGTAGGAACTGCTTATCAGGAGAAGCCATCCTAAATATTTATTACTATTATTAATTTATGATCTTTGAAAAGTTATTGAACCGAAGCTACAATAATCTTATAATTATTTACCCCGTTAGTAACACAAATATAAAATTATTAACTGCAGCAGGGTGAATATTTTCTATAAAAATTAATATGGATGAAAAATGGGATTGTTCAGTAAGTAAACCGTAAGGATTAGAGCGGTGCTTTCGATAATAATTTCAATTACTTTGTAATTGCTATAATTGGAATAAACATAAGGGAATCATCTGATTTATCCGGCACACTATATGATTTTCTTATTTTGTGATGGATTACCCGGGATATGTATGGTTGAAATCATGTCATTCATAATCAAATCTGCCAGTGACCTTGTTGTCATATTATCAAAATTGTTATTGTTGCTGTCAATATGAGGCTGAATGTCAAAAGTGATAATTATATTAACAGCTCCATTACTATTTTTATATTCTTCTGTTTCTTTAATTATGCTTCCCGGAATATAATTTAAATATTTATTGCGTAGAATAATGATACGGTTGTTTTTTTCTTTTTCATTTAAAATATTTTGCATTTCAGAACTCTCTGAAAAAGAATTTATTGTTCTGCAATGTGTAACTTCAAGTGGGTACGATCGGTCGGTTAATTTATTAATGAGCAGGCGTCCGGTGCCACCATTGTTCTGGAGTATATCATCATAGGCAAGAAGAGTCACTTTTTGACCGTATCTGTTTGTTATGCGTATTCTGCTTATTGTTTTAGGCAATAAACTAAGGTCATTAGTTTCTGGTAGTATATTCTGTCTTTTATCATAAAAGGCGCAAGTGAGAACATCAGCTATCTCGCTATTCGTAATTGGATTCACTCCATAATAAAATATTCTGTTTTCACGATATAGAGTCTCAAATTCAGAATTAGGATTATTTACTACTATAATCTTAGTATTACAGAACTCCTGATTTATTCTTTTTACATATTCAGGCCCATAATCCATAAATGATATTGCATCTAATATAACTACTTTAATTATTCCTTTATTTAAAATAGCAATGGCCGTATTTATTGATTTTGCATTTATTTTAATATAACCCATATGGTTAAAACGACTGAAATAACTACTTGCCTCATTGCCTCCTTTACTTAAAATAAGAATTTTGCGAATTTCGCTTGCTTTTATATCTTCTTCCAGGTTTTCTGGTTTGACAACTGCAATCCAGCTTTCTTTATTAATGCTATTTTCAAGTATTGAAGGGTATTTCTTTAATTCAGAATTTACTCCGGTAATTTTTCCACAAACAGCAGAAGGTATAATTAGTATAATTCCATTACTTAAACTTACCTTAGCCAGTGGTAAGCCTCTGTAAATCATACTTCCGATCTCTGGTAAAGTTATAGATTCCGGACTTGTATTTAATGAATTAACTAAATGACCTCCAACCAGAACCAATTCGTCTGATTTTTGATAGAACCAGGAAGATTCAAAAAATCGATAATAAACCTTTGTTTTAATATCCTCTTGAGTATATATTTTTTTGTATGGTACGGCGGGCTTTTTAAAGGTAATCTTTTGAATGGGTTCCAGTAATTCGGTTGGTTCGAACGGTTTTAAGATATA
>CBFCXR010000259.1:0-3247 GCA_965602045.1 uncultured Bacteroidales bacterium
GCATAGTTTATTCTTGAGATAACATCTTCGCCACACTTTATTTGCTGGTTAAATCCGCTTGCAGTATTAATCAATTTTCCATCTTCGAGGTCAACAAGACCTACAACCAAGGTTGTAGTACCTATATCACAAGCTATACCATAAATCTTCTTTTTTCTTTTTCCGGGAAATATATCTATTATATTCCATGATTTATCTGACTTGAATAATATAAGTGTAATTTGTCCGTCATTCTTACGTAAGATATCAGGTAATGATTTCAATACATGATAATCACAATCTAATGTCTTAATATCAAATTCATTGCTTAATTTTTGCTGCAAACGTTTTAAATCACTGTAGTTATTTTCCAGTGTCGGCAGAGGTATTTTTATCTCAACTTTCCTTATACGCGGTGCAAAATCATGTACTCCTGAGATATATTTTTTGTTCTTTTCAGATATTCCTATATCGATAACTGTTTTAATTGATAACTGCTGAAATTTAGGCAGGCTGATAACAAGATCATCAATAATTCCGGTTTTACAAGCTAACACATATCCTTTTTTGAAAAGACTTTCTGATAGAGCAGCAGAAACATTTGCTTTATATTTTCCTTTTAAAATCTGAACAATACAATGGCCACATGTTCCTTTACCACCACATGATGCTGCTACAGGAAGGTTAGCATCCTTTATTGCATCTAAAACACTTGTTCCGGCACGAATCTTCAAAGTAACATTAAACGGAAGAAATGTCACTTTTTTATATTCATTTTTTGTTAAAGGAGTGTCCGCTAAAAGGTTCATTCAATATTTATATTTTTCACAAATGATGCAATATCTGATGCTTCCTGGCAACCAACAATTACTTCCCATCCAGGCAGGTTTTCCTCAAGATCACCGCTTATTTGTGAAACAAATCCGGGTATTACAATTTTTCGTGTCTTTACTTTTTCCCCGAGCTTTGTTTCATTAATAAACTTCGCAATTCCCTTGCCTGTAAATTTCCCTGCAGCCCAGGCTGTAAGAACAGATTGCCCTTCACAGTCACATACAACCAGGTGAGCTGAAATACCGGAATTTTCAATTTCTCCTGAAACTATGAAATAAGTTAAAGAGAAATTAGTAGTAACAAAGACCGGTGATTTTTCAACAGGGTCCCCTACAGGGTATATTTTAGGTTCAACCTGTATAGGTTTCTGAGGATCGGTATAAATATTTTGCCGTAAAGTCAACAAGGTATATAACATTGCCTTATCATAAACAGGCAGTACAATTATTGAACTATACTTACAAATACATATTGAGGCTTTTGCCAGCAAATCGTAACTATTATCAGAATCAATATAAGTTAAAACAGGATAGCCAAAAGGCTTGTAATTTTTCTTCAAAGCGCTGCGGCGGAGTATTGTATTAGTCTGATATATATCACCAATATTACCGGAAGTAAAATTTAGTATAATATTATTAACACCTGCGCTTTTAGCTTTTTCGGCCTGCTCAGACAAGCCGTCCAGAGTATCGTCAGTTAAAATAATATTAGCGTTAAATGATTTGGCTAAATCAATATATTTATCAGTAAGCTTTTCTTTTAAAAATATTGCCGGATTATCATCTTTAATAATCTCAAGACTTTTTTTCAAAACTTCCATATCAGCACAATCCAGAATAATTCCTTTTGATGATGATTGTTTTATTGCAGAGACTATTGAGAGAAATCTGTTGTTATCGGATGTATCATTTGTTATGAAAAATAAATCAGGCATCAACTGTTCACCAACTCTTTCAACTGAATAGCCTGAAATTTCCTTTATTTTGTCATCTGCTATCTTTTCATTTTCCGATGTTTTTATTTGAATTGCTATTGCTGTTTGATGGAAGAAAGTCTTTTCATGGCGGAACATTACGGTTTCATTGCCCATATCTACTTGTTTTGTTCCCCCAATCTTTATTAACCTTATAGGCGGTTCACTTGCAGCACCCAGTGTAGCTTTTGCCTCATCTGATGCATGCGGGCATTCACTCAGTTCTGCCTTTTTCTGAGCCAGCTTCATAGCAAAAGCCATACATGTTGGTATTCCACAATCTCCACAATTAGTCTTTGGTAATAATTTAAAAATATCCAAACCTGAAAGTGCCATGTTATTTATTATATTTTGAATTAAACATATTATCAATTTTCGATTTAACAACTTCCACTGCTTTTGGATTATACATTATCAGCAAATCAGCTCCGGCGCCTAGCAAGCTTATGGCAGTCGATAACTCCCAATATGCATTCAGCATTTCAGGATCACCCCATTCCGGGAATATCCCCGGTGGTATTTTAGCTTCCTTAACTTTTGCAGCTTCATACCCCGGATTCACCAACATTGGAAATGCCAGCATTTTATCACCTGATAATCCATCTATACGTATTCGCTCCATAATTGAATAAGTGTATTCAAGGCCATATCCCAGTGATCCTGTGAGGGGATCAATGATTATTTTTTCTGATGGGAAGTTCATATCTGTTAACAGAATGTTCAATTGTTTGGCGATATTAACATCTATGGGTGATTGTGCTACAATTGTATGATTGTAAGCAAGGGCTGCTGCTGCAATAGTTTTATAATTATCAGTTTCCACATAATTTATCAGGCAATTCTCACCGGCAGTTACCTCACAGACCCTTTTCATAACTTCATTAATCTTATTGTAATGGCTATGTCCCGATATTATTAATGGTACTTTCACACTTTCCATAACCTGTTTTACTATCTCAACAGCTTCTTCAGCACTTTTATTTCCTTTTTCAGGATGAGTCCCTTCGAGGCGTACACTTATTATGTCGGCTCCATATTCTTCAACGCATTTTTTTGCCATGTCAGCAGGTTTCTCAATAACATCCTTATAAAAACACATAAGGGAATCGGGGTATTTTGCAGGGATTTTATCAAATACTTCCATAGCCACCACTGGCGGATGAGGAAATCCGCCCTCAAAAAAATGAAAAGGAAGAGCTGTATTACCTCCGAAAGTAATTGTATTACTACGTGTTCCTCCTTTATCTGGTGTAGCACCTATTGTTACTTCAGTTATTTTTCCAATACTGCTCTCTGCAGGAATCTTAAAATCCATTGAAAACTTTTTTAATTTATTATTTATATATTAAAAGCACCAAAATACAAATATTATCTTATTCCAGTTAATCATTGCAGCTTTAAATTTTCCAATATCTCACTAACAGCCTTATATGCTTTCGTATCCTTAATGAAAGGCCATAT
>CBFCXR010000260.1:0-3206 GCA_965602045.1 uncultured Bacteroidales bacterium
TAGTCTATTAGACACCGACGGTTATCTTGTATTTTAATTTAGCTTCAATAATCATGGATTCTTCCAGATCTTTGTCCAAAAGAAGAACTAAAGTCAGGGTATATTCCGATGAGTTTAAATAACTGGCTAAATTCCCGTCATACAGATCCAGGGTCGCAGAAGTTATCCCTTCAGGAACATTATCCTTGGATGCAAGAGTTATTTCTGCAAGTCCTGCAGCTTTAAGAATAATTTTTACTGACTGCACTGCATCAAAATTACCTCCCGGACTAAGTACCTCAACTGTCCCCTCTGTAAGAATTACTGTCTCAAGCTTACCTACATCTTTACCTTCAGCAGCAATTATACTGTCCAAATCTGACTCAAGTACTGTTGCAGTATCAATAGTTTCACCTGCTACTTCCGGATTGACAACAAAAGTGACAGTAGAATAATCGCTATTGAAAGAAAAATCCAGCAAATTCTCACATCCGACAATGATTATCACTGTTAACAAGGAGATAATCAATATTTTTAATTTAAGTTTTTTCATAATTTAACTGATTTTAATTAGATTATTTATGGTTGTAATTATATTCTTTTTACCAAATTTATTTAAAGATTAGTAAATACAAACTTAAAATATCAATAATTTGATGAACTCACCCATATTGTAGATAAAATACCTGCCCTATACCTGTTAAATTGATTTAGAATAACTTATGATTTTGTATAGATTAAATTTTATTGTTTATCACAAATTCAGAATAATTCAAACCATTAAAATAACTATTCATCAATAATCAGAATATAATTCATTACTAAATCTGTTTTCCCCCGTATAAAAAGCAAACTATTAAATTATAAAAATTAGTAACTATGATATATGACTGGCAAAATTACACAGTATTAGTTACAGAAGATGATGAAATAAGCTTCAGATATATTGAACTTGTTCTATCAAGGAAGACAAATATAAACGTTATTTGGGCAATTAATGGCAAACAAGCTGTAGAATACTGTGAAATATATGATCATATAGATATTGTATTAATGGATATCCAGTTGCCTGAGATCAATGGTTATGAGGCTACAAAACTTATTAAATCATCTAAACCGAACTTACCGATTATCATACAAACTGCCAACTCTTTAAACAAAGATTTGGATAAATGTGTTGAAGCAGGATGTGATGGATACGTAACAAAGCCAATAGATCTGCCAATACTATTCGATAAAATAAACAACTGCTTAAAGACAGTTCCTTCCAACTGATTTTTACCCCTGTTTTTCAGCCTTCTCAATTTTAATTCCTTTTTATTTATATAAATAAAAAATTTCTTTATATTGTGTTGAATCACGATATAAAGAATTATGAAAACTATAAATACTTTATTCGAAGAATGTGTTGCTAAATACAGTAATAATGCATTTCTTCTGGAAAAGCCCGGCGATAAATATCAAGGTTATACCTATAAAGAAACACTGTTAAAAGTTCATATGTTTGCTGCTGGTTTGATTACCCTTGGAATAAAAAAGGGAGACCGGATTGCTATGCTCTCAGAAGAAAGAAATGACTGGGTAATAAGTGAATTAGGCATATTACATGCCGGAGCCATAAATGTTCCTCTGTCACCAAAATTGTCTGAACCGGCAGAAATTCAATTCAGACTTGAACATTCGGAAGCGAGAATGATTATCACCACAAATAATCAGTTAAATAAATTAATCCCTGTAAGAAATAAAATAAAAAGCCTGGAAAAGATTATCATGCTTGATCCTGTGGATGAATCCGATGAACAGTATTTATTATTTAGCGATATAATTAATAAGGGAGAAGAATACCTGAAAGACAACCGGAATAATTTTGAAAATATATGGACCTCTGTTAAGGGTGATGATTATGCAAATATTTGCTACACTTCAGGTACTACTGCCGATCCAAAAGGCATAATACTATCCCACAGGAATTATACTGCCAATGTGGAACAATCTCTTAGTTTATTCAGTGTACCTGAATCATGGACAACACTTTCAATATTGCCCTGGGATCATTCATTTGCACATACCTGCCTGATATATACATTAATGTCATGTGGGGCCAGCCTGGCATCGGTAAAGACTGGCAAAACCCCAATGGAAACTTTAAAAAATATACCTGTTAACATTAAAGAGATAAAACCTTTTTTTATGCTCAGTGTGCCTGCCCTGTCCAAGAATTTTAAGAAAAGTATTGAAAAAGGAATACGGGAAAAAGGACCTAAAGTACAAAAGCTGTTTAATAAAGCATTAAAGCTGGCATATTCATATAATGGAATTGGCTGGGACAGGGGAAAAGGCTTTAAAATCATGAAAAAACCTTTGTATAAACTTTATGACAAGCTTTTATTCAGTAAGATCAGGGGAATTCTGGGAGGAAGACTTGAATTCTTTGTTGGTGGAGGAGCATTGCTGGATATTGAACTACAAAAATTCTATTATGCTATAGGAATGCCAATATACCAGGGCTATGGACTTAGCGAAGCATCACCGGTTATTTCAGCAAATAATCCCGAATATCATAAAATGGGTTCTTCAGGAAAAATCGCAAAAAATCTTGAACTGAAAATTTGCGATGAAGAGGGAAATGCTCTGCCTGAAGGAGAAAAAGGTGAGATTGTTATTAAAGGAGAAAACGTAATGGTTGGTTACTGGAAAAATGAAGAAGCTACAAGGGAAGCTATCAAAGATGGCTGGCTATTTACAGGTGATCTTGGATACATGGATAAAGACGGATTTCTATATGTTCTTGGCAGGTTCAAAAGCCTCTTAATCGCAGATGATGGAGAAAAATACAGCCCCGAAGGTATTGAGGAAGCTATAACTGAAAATATTAAACTTATGGAACAGTGCATGCTGTATAACAATCAGAAAGCATATACTATTATGCTTTTATATCCTAATAAAGAAGTTGTTAACACTTATATAAGTGAGAATAATATCGATATTAACAGTCAGGAGGGCCAGGAATCAATACTTAAGTTAATCGAAGGAGAAATTAATGAATTCAAAGCAGGAGGCAAATATGAAGATATGTTCCCTCAGCGCTGGTTACCTTCAAGGATAGGTATATTGGAAGAAGGCTTTACCCAGGAAAATCATCTGCTTAACAGTTCTGTTAAGATGGTTAGAGGAAAAATTACAGAGCAGTACAACGAATTTATAGAATATTTATATACACCTGAAGC
>CBFCXR010000261.1:0-3205 GCA_965602045.1 uncultured Bacteroidales bacterium
GGAATATGTGTGGTATGTGTTAGGAATCCATTGTATTCTGGGAGTAATGGTATTTTTTGCATTTATTAAAATTGCAGGCGAGTTTAAAGAAATGGACAAGTAAATTATTATTTTGCTTTAATCAATATCCTTACTAAAACGTACAATACAATAATTAAGGCAAAAAATCTGGCTATCCTCGCGATATAATCTCCATGCCTTACATAAAAAGTAATTTTATCATTAGCATTTATTGAACCTTTAACAGCATCACGAATCCACCATCCAAGTTCCTTAAGTATTTCTCCTCTTTGATTTATTAAACAGGAAATTCCTGTGTTAGCCGAACGTGCAATGCTCCTGCGGGTTTCAATAGCACGAACGCATGATAGTGCATTATGCTGATGATATCCGGGAGTATTCCCCCACCAGCCATCATTAGTCACAGTAAATATTAAATTTGCCCCATTCTTTATATAATCTGTAACATATTCACCAAAAGCCGACTCCCAGCATATTACAGGCCCGATTCTAATAGAATCCTGAGTAGACAAAAATGTTCCACGATATTCCTGAGTCGCCCAACCACGAAATGCTCCGCCAAGTTTGATTGTAAGTCCTTTTAAAAATTTTAAATATTTTGGATAAGGCATCTTCTCCACTCCAACTACCAATTTTGATTTGAAATAAAAAGGCACATGATCAGTTGAATCTAACTGTATAGCTGCGTTATAACTATCATAATGCAAATCTGTCCCCGGTAATTCTCTTGACGTTAGTGTAAGCGTATCACCGGGATAGTATAACCTATAACATTGTATACCAACAACATATTTTAATTTCGGGTATTTGTTTATTAAGCTTCTAATTATCCTTATATCCGGTATATACTCTATCTGATCTATCCAAATGCTATTATTAATTGACGTCTCAGGGCCAACTAAATAATCTGTATTTTCATCAACATACCTTTCTGCCAAATCCATCTGAATTTTTGTTTGCTGAAGACTTGGCAAAGAAATAAATTTTTGATACGGATCAATATTTGGCTGAAGAATTACAATATTTTTAGGATTCGGTGTTTCTTTATATGTATAAAATTTCAATAAGGAAATAGAAACAGGCAAAAATATAATTACTGCAAGAATAATAATAACACCAGTTATCTTTTTAAAATTTTGTCGATTTATATATGACTTAATAATATTGAACAATAATACGTTGACTGTCAACACCCACAACGAACCTCCTAATACTCCTGTTGTATCAAACCATTGTATAAGCTTAATATTATAATTAAAACCATGTCCCAGTGTTAACCACGGATTGGATATTTCTGCGTTAATATAGAAATGTTCAAAAGTTATCCAGAAAGTTATAAATGCAAAATATCCCAATTGCCTGCCGATATTTCTCTTGGCAATATGAAAAACCCAAAATATTGTACTCAATAATAATGAATTAATTATAACAGCAGCTATTGTTCCTATCACGGTGGAATTAATAAGCCACCACATAGTACCCAGGGTCCAGATAGAAAATGAAATAAATGCATAAAAGAACATTTTTACTGACCTGTGTTCTTTCCTGTTCTCATCCAGGTAGTCTTCAATAAACAGTAATGGCAGAAATGCAATAAACAAAACGAATCCATGTCCCCATTTATACCATGCCGGAATGAGTAATAGTCCGCTGACGATTGAATAATAAACTAATTTCTTTTTGCTTGTTTGTAAAATCTCCATTGGAAAAATGATATTGGTTATTTTAAATAAAAATTATCATACAGATTCAAGAAATCACTATTGTCTGAAAAACATGATAAATATCACAAATTCCTGCTATTTGTTATCTTGGAAATATCAATATAATAAACTACCATTGCAGAAATAGAAAAATAAATCATAAAAAAATGAAATATAAGAAGCTATTTATTCCCTTGATTTTATTAAGTACTATATCATGTAATGATAGTAATATTTTCACAAAAGACAATATCCTTATGACAGAATTCGACACACCGTTCCAAACCGTCCCTTTTGATGCAATTAAAACTGAAGATTACAAACCGGCAATTATTAAAGCTGTTAAGCAGGCTAAATCTGATGTTAATATCATAGTAAAAAATTCTGAAGAACCGACATTTAAAAATACTGTTGAAGCTCTCGAACAAACTACTATAAGGCTCAGTCATTTAGCTAACATATTCTTCAATATCAATTTAGCTAACACGAATGAGAAGATTCAAAAAGCTGCCCAGGAAATCTCTGTAATACTTACTGAATTAAATAATGATATCAATCTAAACGAGGATTTGTTCAAAAAAGTAAAAAAAGTATATGATAACAAGGATAAGTATAAACTTACAGTTGAACAGCAGATGCTGCTTTATATCACTTACAAAGATTTCATCAGAAACGGGGCAAATTTAAATCCTGAAGAAAAAAATAAATTCAGGGAATTAACAAAAGAACTTTCGCAACTAACACTTAAATTCGGAGATAATGTGCTGGCAGAGACCAATAATTATGAACTGCATATTAAAAATGAGGAAGATATGTCAGGGCTGCCTGATTATCTTATAGAATCAGCTGCAAACAAGGCCGCATCTAAAGAAAAAGAAGGATGGATAATTACACTTGACTACCCAAGCTATATGCCATTCTTAAAATACGCTGATAACCGTGGATTAAGGGAAGAAATTTACAAGGCATATAATTCCCGTGGTTCTCATAATAACGAAACTAACAATCGTGAAATCTTAAAACGAATTGTTGAAATAAGGTTAGAACTAGCTATTATGCTTGGCTATAACACATATGCCGAGTATATATTAGAAGAAAGGATGGCTGAATCCACTGACGGAGTTAATTCATTTCTTAACGATTTGCTGGATGCATCACTTCCATACGCAAAAAAAGAACATAGTGAAGTACAGGAATTTGCCAATAGTACAGGAGCTGATTTTCAAATTCAGCGATGGGACTGGTATTATTATTCCGAAAAGCTTAAGAAACACAAATTCGACATTAATGATGAAATTATTAAACCTTATTTTCAACTTGACAATGTTAAAAAAGGAGTTTTTGATTTATTAAGCGAACTATATGAAATTAGTTTCAGGAAAAATACTGAAATCTCCGTATATCATTCTGAAGTTGAACCATATGAAGTACTGGATGAGAATGGTAATCTACTGGCAATTTTATATCTCGATTTCTTTCCG
>CBFCXR010000262.1:0-3179 GCA_965602045.1 uncultured Bacteroidales bacterium
ATTTTAGTAAATCTCCCTACTCAAAATCGGGATATAGTAAATACTTTTTCCTGATTTTTTTAAAATATAATAGATCCTTCTGCCAGGAATTTCTAATCTGTTCCTCATTTAATCCATTGATTATTTGCGCTTTAAGAATATTATTTCCGGCAAGTAAATCAAAATAGCTATTAAAGAAGTCTTTACCTGTATTCATTTTATTGTAAGCGGTAATTATATATGACATATTTATTTCCCCTTCCGATTGCAGCGTTTCAATATTTTTATCCCTTAAATCAACACCGTAACACAGCATATTCTTACACTTAGGATTTGTTGCCCCCGGATTACTTCCCGGTATATATTGAAAATCCTTATCCTGAAAGTCAGGATGTCCATATACCTGGAAAGGGAAATCAGTTCCCCTGCCTTCATTCATTATTGTCCCTTCAAATAAACATAGTGACGGATATAAATATATTGCTTCCATATTCCGGAGGTTTGGAGAAGGGGCTACAGGCATTATATAATGATAAGAATGTTTATAATTTTCACAAGAAACAATATTCAACCGGCAGCTCACACTATCATTTAACCATTTTTCTCCGTTAATCATTTTTGCATATTCCGCAATTGTCATTCCGTATACAATCGGTATAGTGTGCATTCCCACAAATGATTTAAATTTTAAATCCAGTACCGGCCCATCAACATAGTGCCCGTTTGGATTGGGTCTGTCTAAAACTAACAATGGAATATTGTTTTCAGCACATGCTTCCATTATATAATGCAATGTTGAAATATAGGTATAAAACCTGGCTCCTACATCCTGAATATCAAATATAAGGATATCAATACCTGTCAAATCCCCGGGCGTCGGCTTTTTTTTATTGCCGTATAGTGATATGATTTCTATATTTTTCTTTGAAAGAACTGAGTCGGAATAAGTTTCTCCAGCATCTGCCTTCCCTTTATATCCATGTTCCGGACTGAAAATTTTCATTATATTAATTCCCAGATTCAGAAGAGAATCAACTACATGAGTGTTATTTATTAACGAAGTTTGATTAGCAACCAGCCCAACGTTTTTTCCAACTAATTTTGGAATATAAACTTCAGTTCTTGCTGCTCCAACTTTGACTTCCAATTCCTGGGTAGTGGCACATTCATTTGCAGGAAAAATAAGCAACATAATGAACACTGGAAGAAATTTTACTAATTTGATCACCATATTATATATTGCTAATATTTCAAATTGAAAACTATATTTTATATTGATGGCACTAAATTAGTACATTTGCATATTAAATCTTACAAAATAAATTGAACACCGAATTTTTTATAGCAAAAAGGCTGACTTTTGATAAGGAGACTAAACAATCCATTTCAAGGCCTATAATTAAAATCTGCATATTTGGAATTTCACTCGGCCTTGCTGTGATGATAGTTTCTATAGCAGTTGTTGTCGGCTTTAAAAATGAAATCCGAAATAAAATTATTGGTTTTGGCTCGCATATTCAAATTGTAAATTATGATTCAAACACATCTTACGAAACTGCACCAATTTCGAAAAATCATAGTTTCTATCCATCTCTGGATTCTATTGACGGGATTAAACATATACAGGTATTTGCAACCAAACCCGGAATTATAAAAACCAGGCAGGATATTCAAGGTGCAATAGTCAAAGGTGTTGACAGTGATTTCGACTGGAGTTTTTTTAATAATAATTTAATAGAAGGGAAGAGTTTTACTGTTAACGATTCAATAAAGACTAACGAAGTAATTATCTCAAAATTTCTTTCATTATCACTAAAACTTAATGTTGGTGATAAGTTTATCATGTTTTTCATAGATAATAAGCCTCGCCCACGTTCTTTTACTGTGTCAGGGATATATGAAACAAGTCTGGAAGAGTTTGATAAACAGTTTATTCTGGCGGACATAGGCCATATCAAAAAACTGAATAGCTGGAAAAATGATGAAATTAGTGGTTTTGAGGTGCTAATTGATAATTTCAGAGATATTGACTATATGACATTTATAGTTAATAATATTATAGGAAACTTATTCTCTAAAGACGGGTCAACATTAAGAGTAATTAATATAAAGCAGAAATATCCGCAAATATTTGACTGGCTGGAGCTGATAGATAAAAATGTCTGGATAATACTTGGCTTAATGTTGGTTGTAGCAATTTTTAATATGATATCAGGATTACTGATACTGATTCTTGATCGTACAAATATGATTGGAATTTTAAAAGCTATTGGGACTGAAAACAAAAGTATAAAAAGTATTTTCTTTTATCAGTCTGCTTTTCTGCTGATAAAAGCTCTATTCTGGGGTAATTTTATAGGTCTTGGTATTTGCTGGCTTCAGTATTATTTTAAAATATTGAAATTGGATCAGTCTTCATATTTTATTGATTATGTACCAATATCCTTTAATTTTATTTATATTATCCTGTTAAATTTTGGCACTTTAGCCATTACAATGTTAATTCTTTTGCTTCCGGCTCATATTATTTCAAATATAAGTCCTGTAAGGACAATAAAATTTAACTAACAAGTTTCTAATTTGGATCCTAAATCAATTGAAAATAAATTTAATCAAATTAAGTTTGGGCTTAATAAGTCTTTGCCAGGTAAGGCAAGTCAAAATAAAATGGCTCCTGCAGCAAGAAGATCCAAAATAAAATCCCGATTTTTTCAGAGAGGCAGTATTTTAATTTTATTATATCCTGATAATAATGAATTATGCACTGTTTTTATAAAGCGGACTATAGATAATACTCCTCATAGTGGACAAATAAGCTTTCCGGGAGGCAGATTTGAAGCGGGTGATAAATCATTAAAGGAAACCGCACTGAGGGAAGCACAAGAGGAAATAGGAGTTTTGGCATCTGAAGTTGAGATTATAGGCAGGTTAACTCCGTTACATGTTGACGTAAGTAATATTGATGTAACACCTTATGTTGGAGTTTCCAGGAAAAAGCCTGTTTTTAAACCGGATCCGGGAGAAGTAGATTTTATAATTGAAGTTAAAATCAGTGAATTATTTAATGATGATATTATTCAGAATAAGATTATAGTAATTGATGATTACAAGGTTGAAGCTCCCGGTTATAATATTCGAAACTACTATATATGGGGAGCCACCGCTATGATTTTAAGTGAATTTCTTGATATAATGGGGAC
>CBFCXR010000263.1:0-3162 GCA_965602045.1 uncultured Bacteroidales bacterium
TAACGTAAATCCAGTAAATCAATACGGGAGCCGTTATAAAATGTAATATAGTTATCTTGTCCATTAAATTTATAATGAATATCAGGCTTTAATCCATGATGTTTACAGACTTTAAAAAAGGTAAGTAATGTTGAGCTTCTTAATTCTTTCAGTTCCTCACGGCCAATAAACCACTTAGTGTCGGGATAACGGATACAATTTTCTATTAACCATTCACATCCTAACCAGCTCTTTCCGCCACCGGCCGCCCCGCCAAAAAGTAAATGTATGTATTCAAGTTTATTGGATTCTAATACCTGGTAAGCATAATGTTGCTTAATTGTCGGTTTTAATGTTATCTCCATTGCCGGGAGTAATATAATTAATCTTTCCGATCACTATTTCAGGCTTTTTCTGCTCATTGTCCTTTTCATATACACCTGTATGTTTTGCTAATGCATCTAATGCCTGTATTTTAGAATGAAGTTTATATTTTATTTCATTTATTGACCTTTGCTCATTACGCTCTATTAAATGAACATTTATTTCCTGGATAGTTGCAGATTGCTTATTGTCCATTTCATTTATGCTTTTTAAATTACCATCTTTATCATATAAATCCTTAGAATCTATAAAGGCAATTTTAGCATATTCTTCAATTACCCGGTCTGCTGTAATCTCTGTTCTCTTGCTTCTTTCATCTATTAAGTACTTGATATATTGTTGAATATTAAGTTTCGCTAAGTGCTGGGAGGCTTGTTCATTCGCAGTCTTTTTACTATATCCTGCCCTTATTGCAGCTTGTGTTCCATTAAAATCAATAATATATTCTTTACAAAATGTTTTTTGCTTTTCATTGAGATTAGATAATATTTGTTTTAACTCAGACATTATTTAGATTCGTTCTTAATTAATATATTACTTATATTAAGAGTATATATAGTTAGTATTTATAGTTATTCCCATTTTGCTAATTTAGTAAATTTTTCTGACTTTGTTTTTTAAAAGTATTTGGCAAGACAATTACAGGTTTTTTATTTTCAAACTTTCTTCTCAGCTTTCTCTCATTCTCTCTTACTACTGTCATAGTATTTGTCATTATTTTTTCTAACCGGCCTGATAATATCATCCATAACTTTATCGCTTTATATCTCTGCTTTTGTGATAATTCAGTACTATCAATAATCTTTGCCAGATTCTTTGCCCGGTTATACTGAATATCTACATACTCATATAACTGCTCTAATGTTTTGACTTTTAATAAGTTTATTGCCATAATTAATAATGTAATTCTTCTCTTGGAGTTGACCGGTTTTTATATTTAATCGGCTTATGTTTTATTTGGGCTATCTGATTTTCAAGTTGTTCTATTTCTTCGTCAAGTTGATTTATGTCAATAGGACAAGTGCCTGGTGAATATTTATCTTTATATTTATACCTTTTATGAATTAATCCGGTTAGCTTTTGCCTTAATATCTCTTTTTCTGACTTTGGCTTTAATCCGCATTTTATACTGCATACTTTTTGTGCCGGAGAGTTAGGGCTAAATAGCTCATTACATTTAATACATATTTTTTGTTTTTTTGGTTTCCCCCTCTTAGTTTCCTTCTCCAAATCATTGAAATAGTGATATCTTTCTTTTGCTTTTTCATCAATAATATCTTCAACTTTTACGTGCCTTGTTTCGCCTTTAACAATTCCCGTTCCATTTACTTCTTGTTTTATAATAGTTTCCTTTGCCGATGGCTCTCTTATTACTCCACTAATATTATGCTTAAATTCTTTGCTGTCTTCATAATAACTAAAAATTTTATTGAGTAATTCGAGTTGCGCAATAAGCTTGTTTTTTTCAATTTTTAATTCCTGTAATAATTCTTTTCTCATAATTATAGATTATCGTATATAAAGTTTCTAAATTGTGAATAAGATAAATTACATTCTATTGCATATTTTTTATCTTTTAACATAATAGTCATGTAAGTCTTGTCTTTGGTTTGCATTAATGTATCATGCTCCTGATGTTTATTTTCACAAAATTCAAATATATCAATTATTAAATCTGTATTATGTGATTTAAAATATTTTTTTGCTTTTTTAATAAATTGTGTTGGAGTTAAATTAAATATCATATTATTTGTTTTTATATCCTGATTTACGAATTGCTGTACCTTGCTTTTGCGCCTTTTTACGTGCACTTTTGCCATAGTATTTTTTACCGGACTTGCCCCACTGGTAGCCTATGATTTTACCTTTTTTATTTCTTATTGGATGAACTGGCATAATTTAACTTCTATTTATTGTATAAATATACTATAAATGTTTGTATTTTTCAATTTCTTCGTAAAGTAGTTTAAATAATCTTTTAGTATTTTTTTTATGATGAGTCTTTATGCCTGATTTTATAAATTCTTCTTCTAAGTCTAATACTTTATCATAACTTGGTTCTGGTAAATTATTCCTCATACTATCAGCTCCAATATTTACTTGCACAGGTTTGCATAATTCTATCCAATCAGCAAATATTTCTAAATCAAAATCCATTATTGGCTCAATAGTTATATATTTTTTAAATCCTTTTATTTGCCTGAAAGCCTTGTATCTCTTAAAAGGCGTTGGACAATTACCCATGTATTCTTCATAATATTTATTTGTTTCAAGTGTTATACATATTACTGATTTTTTTCTTTCCATAAATTCAAGATAATTTGTCATTCTAAATGGATTTTTTGTTTGATATAAATATTTATTATCAAAACTATTTGCATATTTTATTGTTTTTATTATCCATTCTCTTTTCACTCCATCAGCAAATAAATCACATCCTGAACATATAAATATAAAATTACCACTGCCTAAATTTGTTTTAAATTCCTTTTCATCCAAACGAATTGGTTTTTGTTCACCCCATTTCTTCATATAGCAGTATGAACAATCATGCCAACACCTCCCCTTAATTGGATTCCATTGATGAGTTATAAACTCATACATATTACCCTTTGACTTTATAAGTCCCATTATTTTTTATTTTAATTTGATATATGTCCATTCCATTAAAAAATAGCCTCATAAAGTGTTTAAATCCAGTGAAATAGTAAAATAAGGAATGAGAAGGATAAACTTTCTTATGCCTCTCTATTTGTAAATCCAATGGTTCTAATATCCATTTCTGCAAGTGTTTTTTTG
>CBFCXR010000264.1:0-3147 GCA_965602045.1 uncultured Bacteroidales bacterium
GCAGCTGAAGCCCCAAAGGTCGAATTTTAAATCTTAAGCAATATCCAATGAATCCTTCAATGTTCTTTACAAAAGACGAAAAAAATGCAATTACGGAAGCAATAGCAGAAGCAGAATTAAACACTTCCGGCGAAATACGAATCCATATCGAAGGTAAATGTAAAAGTGAGCTGTTAGATCGCGCCGCATACATTTTCGGGAAACTTGCAATGCATAAAACAGAAAAAAGAAATGGAGTGTTATTTTACCTGGCCATAAGTGACAGAAAATTTGCCATACTTGGAGACGCAGGTATTAATAAGGTTACAACAGATGATTTCTGGGATAATATTAAAGAAAAGATGGCTGGTCATTTCAGTGAAGGGAAATTTACAGATGGACTTATTGAGGGCATAAAAATGGCAGGTGAACAACTTAAATCACATTTCCCTTACCAGGAGGATGATATAAATGAATTACCCGATGATATTTCATTTGGTTAGTGCCTGAAAATATTATCTATTATTTTTAATTGTTTTTTTGACATAATTTAATTTAAACTCATATGAACAAATTTATTTATAGTGCAATACTATTATTTATAATATTAAAACCAAACCTTTTCTCTAATGATATTCCTGATCGCCCAACTCCACCCAGACTGGTAAATGATTTTGCGAATATACTTAGCAATGATAATGCCAGGGATCTTGAAAATAAACTAGTTGCCTTTGGCAAGCAGACTTCAACTCAAATTGCGATTGTTATAGTCAGGGATCTCAGCGGATATGATAAAGCAGATTATACTGTTAGACTAGCTGATAAATGGGGTGTTGGACAAAAAGGAAAAGACAACGGAATAGTAATAATGGTGAAGCCCAAAACTCCTGCTTCGAATGGTCAGGCTTTTATTGCCATTGGGTACGGACTGGAAGGTGCTATACCGGATGCTATCGCAAAAAGAATTTTTGAAAATGAGATGATCCCTGAGTTTAAGGAGAATAATTATTATGCAGGATTAAATAATGCTGCTAATATTTTGATGTCTTTAACAAAAGGAGAATTTTCTGCCGATGAGTATTACAGAAAAACCAGGAAAATAAATGTTAAATCACCTATACCATTTATCTTTCTTATTATACTTTTCTTTTCAATGTTTGGCAGAACACGTAGAAGAAGACAACATTCTATTGGTCGCAGCATACCGTTTTGGATTGCATTATCGATGCTTGGCTCTTCAAGAGGTTCACATGGAGGAAGTTTTGGAAACTTTACATCAGGTGGAGGAAGTTTTGGAGGATTTGGAGGCGGAGGCTTCGGCGGCGGAGGAGCCGGGGGCAGCTGGTAAATATTGGTCGTATTTATGAAACATCCGTATTTTACTATATCATACCGATTAAAGTCTTTAATGAGACTATTATTCCCTGTATATTTTTTGTTTATTGCAATAAACATATATCCTGCCGGTTTTAATCCTGACACTTCCTGTGTTACTATAATATTCGCCGGAGATATTATGGGACATGATGCACAGATTTTGGGAGCTTATAATCCTGAAACAAAAAAATACAATTATGAATCGACTTTCAGATATGTTAAACCATATATTGAAAACGCTGATATAGCAATTGGTAATCTGGAAGTTACCTTGGCAGGTCCGCCTTATAAAGGTTATCCAAGGTTTTCAAGTCCTGATAACCTGGCGATTGCAGCAAAAAGAGCAGGCTTTGATATACTTGTTAACGCTAACAATCATGCTCTCGACAGAGGTGAAAAAGGCTTCAGGCGTACACTTCATATTCTCGACTCTCTTAATATTATTCACACCGGCACATTCAGAAGCAATAAAGAAAGGGTATTAAATTATCCATTAATCTTTGAAAAACATAATATCAAAATTGCACTTCTGAATTATACATATGGTACAAACAGCCTGAAAATAGATACTCCATGTATAATAAATAGTATCGATACATTAATAATTCGGCAGGATTTGGAAAAGGCTAAATCGGCTAATCCTGATTATATAATTGTCGCTATACACTGGGGTGTTGAATATGAAAGATATGAAAACAAAATACAGCAAAAGCTTGCAGGCTTCATGCTTAATAATGGCGCTGATGCTATAATAGGATCACATCCACATGTTATTCAACCAATTGTGAATTATTATCCTGCTGAATCAGATTCTTCATATTTTAATATTGTTGTTTATTCCCTGGGGAATTTTATTTCTAACCAACGAGCTCAATATAAAGACGGAGGAATTATTTTTGAATTTACTTTGATGAAAACACCAACTGTAACTAAAGTTGCTGATTACAGATATATGCCGGCCTGGGTATACAGAGAAGAAAAGAAAGATAAATCCTGTTTTTATATATTACCTGTAAGGCTTTTCTATGAAAATGAACAATATTTCAACTTCTCCGATAATGATAAATATAAGATTAACAGATTTTATAATGATACAAAGGAACTATTGAAAAATATACCGGAAAGCCAATTCTACATGGACTACAAAATCGAATAGAATCAGATTAGCTGGCTGGTTTAATACTGGCAGTTAACCTGTGTTGCTGGTTATTGGTTAAATTCGAATCGCATGCGTTTAGTGTTAATGAAACGCGGCTTCGGTTCTTAATCACTGTGCTATTCACACGCCAATACACTTTATTATCGTCTGGAGAAAACAAGATGATGGAGAATGGAAAGTAGTGATTGAAGTGGACCAATGAAAGGCATTATAAAATAAAAGCTTTCTATCGTTACTTTAAGTCACAGAAACCCAGACAATTAAAAAAGTCAAATCAAAAAACATGATAAATACTAATGTTTTTGAATAATAAAGTCTATAATTTGAAAAAAATTCTTATTTTTGTTATTGTTAATAAAAAAAATAAATTACTAATCACTCATTAATAACCAAATTAAACTAAAAAAGAATAACTATGAGAAAACTACTATTACTTTTATTCTCGCTATTTATTATTGGGAATACTGCGAACTCGCAAGTATCGCATTGGAAATTTGAGGACAATGCGAACGATGAAACTGGTACAAACAACGGTACCTTTATGTATGGTGACCCTGCACTTTATGTTACTGGTGTTTCCGGCAAAGCCATTGATTTTGGTGCGGGCAATGACTCCACTCATGTTGCTGTAG
>CBFCXR010000265.1:0-3146 GCA_965602045.1 uncultured Bacteroidales bacterium
TGTGATGGTAGTACGTTCGGTGGTTACCCATTAGCTTGTGTCGCAGCATGTGCAGCACTGAATTATATTGTTTCAGAAAAAATACCTGAGAAAGCAAAAGAGCTTGGGGAGTATTTTGTTAAAAAATTAAAAGAGATACCAGGCATCAATGTGGATAATCGTGGTCTATTAATTCGAGTTGAGATTAAAGGAGTAGAAACTGCTAAATATAGGTGCTTGGAAATGTTGCTTGGTAAAGATAGGGATCCACGCATATTCATGAAACACGGTCATTCTGATACAAAAGCAAAAGTAGCTTATACTCGAATCGCACCTCCACCGGGTGCAATGACAAAAGAATTAATTGATCTGGCAGTTGAAAAAACTATTTCACCAGTTTTATCACAAACTAGTAAATGATAATTGAAGTCTAAATAGAATTATATTATGTTGATAAGTTAATAGAGTCAAAGGCCTACATAGTCTAAGAAGTCTAATGAATTTTCGATAATAGGAATAACCGAAACGGAAAATTTTCTATTAATTATTATGCCCTATGAAAATCTAAATGTTTATAATAAGGTTATGGATATTATGGGTCAACAAGAAGTTTATAATTTTCTAAAGAAACACTCAACACATTGGTTTACATCCAAAGATGTCTGCAATCGGATTGATATGTCTCTTGGCTCTGTCACAGTGAGCTTAAAAAAAATGCGGGAGAATAACGAAATATTTTATAAAAAAATAGGAATAAAACAAGGAAACAAAAAAGGATATTTATATAAATTTAAGAAATAAATTCAAAAAACGGAGAATAAATATATGGACTATCTAATGTTCTCTTTAACGGAAATATATGCTTTGATCATTCTTTCATTGTTTATTTTTTTATTATATTGTATATGCCGACGGATTTGCATGAAAAGTCTAAATTAATAATATATATTAACCTGAGTATCGGCTAAGTTAGTAACGAGGCACTTTTTATCAAAATTTTTTCATCCCATATGGAAAGTAGCATTTCGATTCTTATAATAGGGGAAATGTTTATATACATCGTCACTAATGTTAGTGCCTATGTCATACGAACGAGTTGTAAATGTTAAAGGTCACAAATATCGTCAACGTGTTGAATCATACTGGGATCCAAAGAAAAAACAATCTCGGACCAAAGTGATTGAGCATTTAGGACCGATAGTTGAAGATAGTAATGGACAATTAAAGACAAGTATTAGAATAGATGGAGTCGAAACAGCTTGTCAGGCAGGACATCTTGCGTTATTTTTTTCAATAGCCAACGAATTTTCAATTAATACCTGTCTAAGCCAAGCATGTCCATCAAAAGACAATCAAATTGCAAATGCCCTATTAGCCCTGATTTTCAACCAGCTTAACGGTCATAAAGCACTTGTAAAAATTGGCCCATGGCTCAATAACAGTCCATTAGGTGGATGGATGGGCATTGATGGAACATCATTAACCAAGGACATACTCTCAAATGGATTAGATGCAGTCTGTTATACGGATGAAGATATTACCACACGTTATAACTATGCTATCCAAAAACTCATCACAAAATATTGGCAAGCAAAGATTGGCAAAGATAAACCTCATTATTTCTACTATGATGTTGCCCGAATACGCTATAATGGGTCTAGTTGCCCATTGGCTGAAAGAGGATATGGTCCTAAAGACAAAGGGCGACCACATGTTGGATTTGGGTTAATTACGAGTCGTCAGAATCATTTTCCCATTTTTTCAATGACTATAAAAGGATCAATCCATGATTCTAAAACTTTTAAAGGGATAGCAGATAGATTATCTGTATGGGATCTTAATCGATTAACCCTAATAGTAGATAGAGGACTATTCAATAGAAAGACTGTAACTTATGCCCGTAAAAATGAATTTCATATTCTTGGTGGTTGTACTGAAAGTTCAGAAGAAGTAGGGGATGCTCTTCGACAATGGCAAGATGATGATATTGAAAAATCAACACAAGTATTTTTGAAAGCAAGTGGAGATGAGTTATACTACAAAGGCTGGAAAGGAGAATTATTTGGTGAGAAAGGATACCTAGTAATTACATTAGACCCTCATCGGAGGACCAGTGAAAGAGGTCGCCGAGATCGGTTATTATATAAACTGCGTAAAGGAGCTAAAGGAGCCAAGCTTAATACAATAAGAAAAGAATTGGGCAAAGTTGTAGTGCTATCTGTTGGAAGGAGAGGTTGGCGAATAGATGCTAATGCTGAAGCTCAAGCTCGAAAGGCAGATGGAAGATTTCTACTGTTTACAACAGACAAGAAAATAAAAGCAGAAGAAGTTGTCAGGGCATATTATCAACGGGATGAAATTGAAAAGGCTTTTCGTGATATGAATGGGGGTGCTTCTTTGAGCCCAATTCGTTACCGTTTATCAAATCATGTAGACCCATATCTAACGGTAATATGTCATTTGGCATACATGATCAGGGTGGGTATCAAATGGAAACTTAAAGAGGCAAAACGCCCCGAAAGTGTTGATGAAGCAATAGAAATCCTTCGAGAAATCTATGATGTTACCTTAACTAGTAAACAAAAATACATCACCCGATGGTCCAATTTGGCTAAAAAGCAGGAACAACTTGTAAAAGCCCTAAATTTAATGAACTTGATTCCTCGTTACTAACAATTGCCGATACTCAGGAGTAAACCATGCTACGATCCATAAAATGATCACAGTGATAATAAATAAAATATTCATCGTCCATAAATGATTATATTTCTTTTCTGAGTTTGATATAATTTCCCCACCTATTATTCAATATTGGATTTGCTTTTATCGCCCTCACTAGTCCGACCCTTAAACCATTATCACCCTTCGGGGATAAAGCTTTTGCCACCCCATCCTCAAGCGGATTCCAGCATGTTCTCGATTATATTTCTCACCATTGTATATGTATGAGAATATTAATGCTCAACAAAGCTGTAACTTTTGTCGTCACCATTAAATAGGCTAGCCGCCAAAAGTGGGGCATCCACGCAGAACCGCAACCTACGATCAGTTATCACTAATAATCGTTGCAGTTCTGTAAAATGGCGATGACATATCGTTGATATGCCATTTCAAGCCCCAGCCCTAAAATCTATATTAACATTGAGTTATAAAGATTTTGCCACTCT
>CBFCXR010000266.1:0-3117 GCA_965602045.1 uncultured Bacteroidales bacterium
CTCGTTAATTGCTTCTTGCTACTCGCTGCTATCTATTCGCTGTTCGCTAATCGTAAATCGTAAATCGTAAATCGTCAATCCAAAATCGTCAATCGTAGATCGTCAATCGTAGATCGTAAATTGTTAACTCATTCTCCTTTTTGCGGCTATTACTAATTGTCCCAATGCTACTCCTCCATCGTTAGCAGGTATTTTATTTTGAGTATAAACCTTAAATTTTTTATTTAATAAAAGAGGTATTAATCTTTCCAGAATATATTTGTTTTGAAAAGTTCCCCCTGACAATACTACTTTATTAATTCCAGTATCTTTACTCATTTTTGTAACAGCTTCAAAAATAACGTAAATTATTGTATTATGAAATTTCGAAGATATTGTTGATTTTGATAATCCTTCATTTATATCTACTACCAATTCTTTAAACAAATTTTTAAATGTAATTGTTTTATTCAACTCAAAATCATAACACTCTTCCACATTTTCAGCTGCAATTGATTCAAGTCGCATGGGAGCTTCAGCATGAAACTCAGATAAAGTACAGATATTTGCAATAGCTGCTACAGCATCGAATAATCTTCCGGCTCCCGAAGTTAAAGGGCAATTTATCTTTTTGTTAAGAGCAGCAAGAACAAGGTCAATTTTCTTTTTTTCAATATTTTCCAAAAAAGGAAGATTAAGGTCATAAAAGCTTGTTCCCAAATACTTATATAAATATGAGATACCGGTTCTCCATGGTTCTTCAACAGCTTTATCACCTCCGGGCAGTTCAATATAATCAAAATGAGTATACCGTTCGAAATTTTTTAAATCTGCAATAAGAAATTCACTACCCCAGATATTTCCGTCGGTACCATACCCTGTGCCATCAAAACTTACTCCGATAACAGTCTCATCAATTCTGTTTTCAGCCATACAAGACGCGATGTGTGCATGATGGTGCTGGACTTTGATATGTTCAATTTTTAAATTCTCCGCATACCCGGTAGACAAATAATCGGGGTGCATATCAGAAACTACTAAAGATGGTTTAATTCTGAACAGTTTTTTAAATTGTTCTATGGTTTCAAGATAGAATTCATATGTCTCATAGTTTTTCAAGTCACCGATATGCTGACTCAGGATTGCCTGGTTTCCTTTTCCGATAGCAAAGCAATTGACTAACTCAGCACCTGTTGCCAATATCCCGTCCAAATTCATATTCAGGGTGAGTGGGGCAGGAGCATAGCCCCTGGAACGTCTTAAAACATGCTCTTTATTGCTAATAATCTTTACAACTGAATCATCAGTTCTGTTATAGATATTACGATTATAGGTTAATACAGCATCTGCTATTTTATTCAGGTTATTTAATGCTGCATTATTATCAATAATTACCGGTTCTTCATGAAAGTTGCCGCTGGTCATTACTATTGCCGGAATTTTAAGCTTTTCAAAAAATAAATGATGTATGGGCATATAAGGCAAAAAAGCACCGATAGTATTGAACCCAACACAAACTCCCGGGGCAAGACTTTTTTTTGCGCGTAACAGAACAATAGGCCTTTGCCAGGACAACAGTGATTTTTCCTCTTCAACCGATACTTCGGCAAATTCTCTGATTCTATCGATACCAGAGAACATTACAGCAAAAGGTTTCCCCTCACGATGCTTTGAATTTCTTAGTCTTCGCACAGACTTTTCATTCTGAGCATCACACATCAGATGATATCCTCCGATTCCCTTAATTGCAATTATTTTTCCTTCACTGGTAAAAGATGTCAGGATATCAAGAATTTGTTCTAACTCATCAATGATCCTGCCTTCAGCATTAAGTTGGTAGACAGGCCCGCAATAATTACAGGCAATAGGTTGTGCATGAAATCTCCGGTCTGATACATCATAATATTCATTTTCGCATTTACTGCACATCCTGAAGACTTGCATAGTAGTCTTTTCCCTGTCATATGGAAAATCCTTGATTATTGAAAACCTGGGCCCGCAATTAGTACAGTTAATAAACGGATAGTTTATTCTGTGAGTCTGATATTTCAGATCTTTGATACAATCACTACACACTGCTATGTCAGGACTTATTTGTGATATGTCATCTGACAAGTCCTTACTTTCTGATATTTTAAAGTCATGAAGATTTTCAATATTATCATTTTCCAGATAAATATTTTCTATAATTGCCGCAACCGGATAATTGGATTTTAGTTCTGCACTGAACTTTTCTGTGTCTTTTATATTGCCTTCGATTTTAATTAATACACCGTCACTTAGATTTAATACATATCCATTACAGTTATATTGTTTTGCCAAACGATAAACAAAAGGTCTGAAGCCAACACCCTGTACCAGCCCTTCAACTCTTATTTTTAGAGCATTTCTGTTATTTGTTAATTTATTCACAACTTTAACTTGACTTTTAAATAAATATCTATATATTTAAAACCGGTAAAATTAGTGAATAAATTATATTTCAGCTAATGGGACTACCTGCAACTACTGTAGCGCGGCTATGTAAATACCGGCGAATGCTCGGGAGTTTTGACAATGATAATAATACTCATATATTTTCGCATAATCTGGCAAAATTATTGAATCTTACACCTGAGCAGGTTAGAAGAGATTTAATGTTAGTAGGATTAACCGGTAATCATAGAAGAGGTTACAATATTGAAGAATTAATAGCTTTGATTGGCAGGACAATTGATTCTGAAGAAGGCTATAATATTGCAATCGTTGGCATAGGAAATCTTGGTATGGCAGTTACCACATTTATCAGAAAGGCCGAGACAAAACTTAATATAGTCGCGGCTTTTGATATAGATTCTAAGAAAGTAGGTAAAAATTTGGCAGATGTTCCCTGTTATCACATAAATGATATACCTAATATTATTAAATGTCTTTATATAAGCATTGCAGTTTTAACAGTACCCCCCAAAGCAGCAACAGAAATAACAAAAATTTTGGTAAATTCCGGGATAAAGGGAATTTTAAATTTTACTTCAGTTCATTTGGATGTACCTTCTCATCTATATTTAAAGGATTCGAATATCATTACCTCTCTGGAAGAGATAGGCTTTTTTATTAAGGATTGGAATAAGAAAGGCCGTTAGCTAAGTTATGTGGGGT
>CBFCXR010000267.1:0-3106 GCA_965602045.1 uncultured Bacteroidales bacterium
AATCATCGTATGAGCGCCTAGGCATAATAAATAAGTATAAAAAAAGTTACTAAAGTTACTAACCCTTCTATTGGATATATTTAAAAAAGTTGCTAATTTCATTTTGGCAAACCCACCTGGCTATAATTAGAGCAAACACGGAAAAACTTTTGGACAATACAACCAATAATAAGCAAGGATTGAATGAATTAAAAAAAATATATTCTGCCTCAACCCGACTTTCTCAGGTACAAAAATCACTTTTACTGTTGAGTAAAATAAATAACCGGGAATATAGTAATAATGTCGATGTCGACCTGCAAGAATTATTAAAACAAGCTTTGAATACATTTCAGGAAGTAATGGAAATCCGTGAAATCAAGATTCATAAAAAAATCAGCAAATGTACAATTTTCATGGATACTGGTTTGGCTGAAATACTCATAAACAATCTGATAAAGAATTCTGTAAAACACAATGTTCAAAGTGGTTATATAAAGGTTACTCTTGATTCTTCTTCACTTAAAATTGAAAATAGTGGACCTTCTTTCCAAGGTGATCCTGAAGTATTATTGAAACGTTTTGTCAGAGGTGAAGATGGAAATTTAGGAATTGGGCTTGCCATTGTTAAACAAATATGTGAATTATACAATTTTAATATTTCTTATAAAGTGTCAGAACAATCAAATCATATATTGATTATCAATTTTTAATTCAAACCAAAAATCCAAATTCTCTCCAATATTGCTAATTATTTTTGCTGATATAGATTAAGTAAAAAATTATGAACCAGTTGAAAACAATAGTAATAACTTGTATGTTCATTTGTATCCTTGGCAATGTAAATGCCCAGTATACGGGACCTGGTTCAAAAGGCAAATTGTTTACTATTGAATATATTAAGGCCAATGCTTCATCACTTGATAAATCTGATGCATTGATTCAAATTAAAGGCTATGTAATTGAACTGATTAATAAAGAGGATTATTGGTTTAAGGATTCAACAGGGACAATTTTAGTGGAAATTGAAAAAAATACAATGCCAATAAGGCCTTTTGATGATAAAACAGAAGTAATAATTGTTGGTGAAGTAGATTACGATGTACTTGAGGGTATCGAAATTGAAGCTGAAGAAATTCTATTTACCAAACCTTAATCAAATAAAAACTTCTGGAATATCTTTATAATTGAAACCAATGAAAATACGATTCTTATTAATCAGCCTTTTGTTTATTATTACATGTAATGCTCAATCTGAAAGAGAACTGTACATAAAAAAAGTAAACCAAATATGCACAAATGCTGATATCATAGAGATTGAAGTAAAAGATGACTATGTGGAAATTGAGTATTTATGTAATGATAAATTATATGAAATAGGTTTAAATTTAGAGAAAGAACTGGTATTTCTTGAAACCGAGGCTGATATTCCTGAAATGACTTTATATAAAATCCATAAAAAACTGGACAAGAAATATTTCGGATGGATGGTAGATGAGTATACTTATGTTCAAATGCAGGATACAGCCTTTTATAAAGTTGAAATCATGAGAGACGGAATTGAAGACAACGTTTATTTCTCGTTGGATGGAAAATATTACAGAGCAAAAAATGTAGTAATTAACGAAAGCTGGAATATAAATGAATTATCTCAATCAGTTTACTATAGAAAATCTTCCTATGATTTTCTTAAACCTGAAAGAACTTATGAAATGCCTGAAATTCTTAAAGAAATTTCGGGCATAGCCATAGCAAATGATTCAACTTTATATTGTATTCAAGACGAAACAGGTATAATTTTTAAGTATAACACAAAAAGAGAAGAACTATCTGGCATGTTAAGATTTACAGATAAGGGTGATTTTGAAGATATTTCAATTAAAAACGATTCTGTTTTTGCTTTAAGGAGTGATGGTACTGTATTTTATTTCAATCATATAAAATTTAATGGTAAGGTAAATCAAATAGTCGTCCCACTAAATTGTATGAATATCGAAGGGCTATATTATAATCCATCCGATCATATGTTGTACATATCCTGTAAAGATCCTTTATTTAATGACTATGGCGCATTAAAAACTATTTACCGATTATCTATTGATAACTTAATCAATCCACAGATTGCTTTAACCATTAACCTGGAAGAAATAAATAAAATGGTAACGGAAAAGTATCCGGCAATAAAGACAAATAAACTACAATTTAATCCATCTGCGATTGCAGTTCACCCTCAAACTAATGATATATATGTCCTTTCTGCATCAAACAGATTGTTAGCAATATTTACTGATTCCAGATTAACTCAAATTTACCCTCTTCCAGCAGAAATATATTATAAACCTGAAGGATTAGCATTTACAACTGATGGAAATTTATATATTTCAAGTGAAGGGATGAAAAAAGGATATGGTAATGGTTTAATATTTTATTTTAGTCAAAAGCAACAGGATTAACAACAGACACGGAAGTTTTTATAAGCAATTAAATTATAATATTGTGAGAGGATTAATATCACCATCCCTTCGCTGCAAGGTACATTGGCAAAACGCACAAAGCCAACACTACTACCAAATTTTGCCAAAGAGCCTTTCAGCCCATCCCGCTCCAACACCAGACTAAGATATAGTATGAATTTGACAGATAAGATGATAAAAAATATAAACCGCCAGTGCCTAACAGCGGTAGCTGTTGCACAACTCCATAAAAAATGTTAATAAATTAAATATCAGATAATTGACTGGTCTTGTGATATTTATTACATTTAAAATAAAACCATGCTTGGAAAGAAAAATTATGAGGAAAAGCTATACATGAACTTTCAGCTTTCCCAACGCATCCCAAAAGAAAATTTTTACCGACGGTTAAAGGAGTTTCTGGATTTAAACTTTATATATAAGTTAGTAAAACCCTACTATGGGAAAGAAGGGCAAAAGTCCATTGACCCGGTTGTGTTTTTCAAATTAATGCTTGTAAGCTACCTGGAAAATATTATGTATGACAGGAAACTAATTGATTTCGTTAGTATGCGCCTTGACATATTGTATTTTCTTAACTATGATATTGATGAAGAACTACCCTGGCATAGTACAATAAGCCGTACCAGGAAACTGTTCCCAAAAAGTATGTT
>CBFCXR010000268.1:0-3104 GCA_965602045.1 uncultured Bacteroidales bacterium
TTCTCCGTTTTTAATGACGTCTAAAATGTTTGGCCGTCCTTCATGAAGCTTTAATAATTTTTCTGCTTCAATGCCGTTTTTAACCAGTAACTTTTGCGTACCCTCTGTGGCAAAGATTTTAAATCCGAGTTGTTTGAATTCGTTTCCCAGCTGGACTACCTCCTTTCTTTCATATTTTGCGATTGTTACGGTTATCAACACCGAACCTTTAAGCGGCAAAGGTGTTTGTTTTCCTTCAAATGCTTTATAAAAAGCATTACCAAATGAATCGGCCAAACCCAGCACTTCTCCGGTTGATCTCATTTCAGGGCCAAGCAGCGGGTCAACCTCAGGAAACATATTAAATGGGAACACAGCCTGTTTAATTCCGAAATGGGGAATTTTTTTGGGTTGAATGTCAAGTTCATTAAGATTTTTACCCAGCATTATCTGTGTTGCCAAACGAACCATGTTTATGTTACATACTTTTGATACTAAAGGAACAGTGCGTGAAGCTCTCGGATTAGCTTCAAGTACATATACTATGTTGTTTACAATAGCATACTGAATATTTATAAGGCCCACAACTTTTAATTCAATGGCTATTTTTTTTGTATAGTCATAAATAGTTTTTATATGTTTTTTTGGAATACTAAAAGGAGGGATTGCACATGCTGAATCTCCCGAGTGAATGCCGGCCTTTTCAATATGTTCCATTACTGCAGGCACGAATGCATTAGTCCCGTCAGATATAGCATCAGCTTCTGCTTCCACAGCATTCTCCAAAAATTTATCTATTAAAATCGGCCTTTCGGGTGAAACATCAACTGCCAGTGTGACATATTCCTTTAACATTTCTTCGTCATGAATGATTTCCATTCCTCTTCCACCTAGAACATATGATGGCCTCACCATAAGAGGATAACCTATTTTATTGGCTATAATAAGTGCTTCATCAAGAGAACTGGCCATCCCTGATTCAGGTTCAGGAATTTCTAATTTTTTCATTATTTTTCGAAAGCGATCCCTGTCTTCTGCAAGATCAATAGTAGCAGGAGATGTACCAATTATTTTCACTCCTTCCTTTTCAAGCTCATTTGCAATATTTAAAGGTGTCTGTCCCCCAAACTGCACAATTATACCTTCAGGCTTTTCTTTATTATAAATACTAAGAACATCTTCTACTGTAAGAGGCTCGAAATATAATTTGTCTGATGTGTCATAGTCAGTTGAAACAGTTTCAGGATTACAATTAACCATAATAGTCTCAATACCCAGATCTTTTAATGCAAATGCGGTATGAACACAACAATAATCAAATTCTATTCCTTGACCAATCCTGTTGGGCCCTCCTCCCAAAACCATCATTTTTCGTTTATCTGATGATTTAACAATATCAGGAGCATTATATGTTGAATAATAATATGCGGCATTTTCTACCCCACTAACAGGTACAGGCTCCCAGGCCTGAGCCAAACCAAGGTCAATGCGCTTTTTTCGTATTTCTTTTTCGGGCTTATTGAGCAGCTGGCTAAGATATCTGTCAGAAAATCCATCTTTTTTAGCTTTTATTAATAGATTATCAGGAGCCATTTTCCCTTTATACTTTAAGATTTCTTTTTCTGTTTCTACTAATTCTTTCATTTGTTCAATAAACCATAATTTAATATGGGTTTTCTCGTATATTTTCTTAGGATCAGCACCCTTGCGTAATGCCTCATACATTATAAATTGCCTTTCACTGGTAGGAGTACTGAGTAATTTCATTAATTCGCTCAATGGTAATTGATTGAAGTTTTTGGCAAATCCAAGGCCATAACGGTTAATTTCGAGAGAACGTATTGACTTTTGAAATGCCTCTTTATATGTCTTTCCCAGGCTCATTACTTCTCCTACAGCACGCATTTGTGTACCCAGCTTATCTTCAATATTTTTAAATTTTTCAAATGCCCATCGTGCAAATTTTACAACAACATAATCACCTGATGGAGTATATTTTTCTAATGTGCCATCTCTCCAATATGGTATTTCATTTAGCGTTAGTCCCCCGGCAAGCATCGATGATACCAGGGCAATTGGAAATCCTGTTGCTTTTGAAGCTAAAGCAGATGAGCGTGATGTTCTTGGATTTATTTCAATAACTACAATCCTGCCTGTTTTAGGATCGTGTGCAAACTGAATATTTGTTCCTCCTATTACACCAATAGCTTCAACTATGTCATATGAATATTTTTGCAGGCGTTTCTGAAGTTCAGAATCAATAGTAAGCATAGGTGCAGTACAGAAAGAGTCTCCGGTATGTACACCCATCGCATCAACATTTTCAATAAAACATACGGTAATCATGTTATTTAATTCATCCCTGACTACCTCCAGCTCCAATTCTTCCCATCCCAGTACTGATTCTTCTACAAGCACCTGGCCTACCATACTGGCAGAAATACCTCTGGCAGCAATAATATGAAGCTCTTCCTTATTATAAACAAGGCCACCGCCAGTACCTCCCATTGTATAAGCAGGCCGCAGAACAACAGGATAGCCAAGTTCGGCAGCTATCTCTTCGGCTTCCTCCACACTATGAGCCGGCCGACTAAGTGGCATTTCAATACCAAGTTTATTCATTGTTTTCTTAAAGGATATACGATCTTCACCACGTTCGATTGCATCAACATTGACACCAATAATTTTTACGCCATACTTTTTAAGTATTCCTTTTTTATGTAGTTCGGAAGATAAGTTCAATCCTGTTTGTCCTCCCAGATTTGGCAGCAAAGCATCGGGCCGTTCTTTTGCAATGATACTTTCCAGGCAGTTTATATTTAAGGGTTCAATATAGGTTACATCAGCCATCCCGGGATCAGTCATAATAGTTGCGGGATTAGAATTTACCAGCACTATTTTATAGCCAAGTTTATGAAGTGCTTTACAGGCCTGTGTCCCTGAATAGTCGAATTCACAAGCTTGTCCGATTATTATCGGGCCTGATCCGATTATCAGTACTGTCTTGATTTGAGAGGGTTTTGGCATCTTATTATCTAATATTGGTTTAATTAAACTATAACTAATTATGCGATCACAAATAAATGAATCTTTAAAGAATTTAACAAATTGTTTTGAATTTTTAA
>CBFCXR010000269.1:0-3058 GCA_965602045.1 uncultured Bacteroidales bacterium
AATGATAATAAAAACTTTTTCATCAGTTTAAGATTTTATAATTATTAATAGATAAATTTATAAAATACATGTAATTTAATATTCATGTTTGAAGCGTTTGACTAATTTAATTATAAAAGGTTTAATTACTCGTATATTATTATCTGAAAAATTCATTTTTTTTTGTTAAATTGACAAAAAATAAGCACATGTTTCAGAGAATTGATATATCTTTTAATATAAAAGTATTTTACTTCTTCAGTTATTTATAATAAAAATTTACATTTATGAATAATAGCGAGGATCGTCAAAAAGAAAATAAAGGAATTCAGTCATTATTTAAAAATGTTGATCCGAAAAAATTAAGTATAAAAAGTAAAATTCAGTTATTACTGATAATTGTCATATTTGGCGCACTTTTATCTATAAGTATTATTGGTTTATTCTACCTTAAAAGCACAATACTTAAAAGTTCAGCAGATAAACTATTTTCTGTACAAGAGGCAAAAAAACAGCATATAGAGTTATTTTTTCAGCAGATTCAGAACGAAATTAAAGTTTTTTCACAAAATGAAGTTGTAGTGGATGCAGCAAAGGATTTTAAAAATGCTTTTCAATCTGTTGCAAATGATGATTATTATAGTTCATCTTCCAGTGTTATGGAACGTATGTCTAAACTGCTAACCAACTATTATGAAACAGAATACCTGGGAGAAATTAAAGAGAAATTAGATGTTGAAATAGATGCAGAGCAATTTCTATCAGATAATAATAATTCAAAGCTTCTACAGTATCTATATATTGTAAACAATAATAAACCTGCAGATTTAAAATATTTAATGAACAGGGCTGATGCAGATGCAAGTATATATGGTGATGTTCATGAGAAGTATCACCCGTTTTTCAGAAATATTATGGCCAGCTTTAAATACTCTGATATTTATTTGATTGATAATAATTCAGGTGATATTGTATATTCGGTACGTAAAAAGTTAGATTTTTCCACTAATCTTATTTCCGGGCCTTACAATAATAGTAATCTTTCTACGGTCTATAAGTTTGCTGCAGGCGCAATTAATTCAGGTTATACAATAACATCTGATTTTGAACATTATTATCCGTCGTTGTTAGAACCTGAATTATTTATAGCATCTCCGATATTTAATGAATCTGAAAAAATAGGTGTTATGGTATTTCAATTGTCAGTAAGTGCTGTTGATAATTTACTGCATGGAGTAAAATTTGATGATAAGGTTGCTTTAAATGAGGCATACCAGATTAATATAGCTGGTAATGACAGATGTTTACGGAATAATGATATAAGATTGTTAAGAGATAAAGACGGATTTATAAAATTATTAAAAAAGACAAAGGCTGATATTAAAACAGTAAATAGAATTGAAAAGTATTCTACTTCTGCTCTTATCCAGAATATTGACAAGGAATTGCTTTTAGATGCCAGTAAAGGTTATAACGGGCAGGGAAAATATAAAGACATTACCAAAGACAAGATTTTTTGTACCTATGCTCCATTAGATATTAAAGGATTGAACTGGATTCTTATTGCACAAGCCAACCAAAAGCAATTGTTCAGTTCAGCCAGAAGTATGATGTATTTATTAATTCTAATTGCCATAGTATTAATCATTATTGCATCATTTGCAGGAAGTATATATAGTAAAAAGATTTCAAACAGGATAAGTAGTCTTAACGATTCATTAATTACATTGTCAAAGGGTGAGGCATTTGATGAACTGAAAAATATGCAACATGATGAATTAGGTTTAACTACAGAAGCCGTAAACAAGATAATGCATAGAATAAATGAGGCTTCGGATTTCGTTATAAATCTTGGAGAAGGAAAATTTGAGCATGAGTTTACATCTTATAGTACTAATGATAAACTTGGCGTTTCACTTGAGAAAATGAAAAATAGTCTGGTTACCAAACAGGAAGAAGAGGATAAACGGAAAATAGAAGATGATATTAGAAGCTGGACAACTCAAGGTATTGTTAAGTTTAATGATATTCTAAGAACTGATAATGATAATATTGAAAAACTATCATATAGTATTATTAAAAATCTGATAGATTATCTGTCTGCGAACCAGGGAGGTTTTTTTCTTCTTGAAGGAGAGGAAAAAAAAGAAAAATATTTAAATCTTGTGGCTTCATATGCCTATGATAGAAAAAAATACTTAAAGAAGCAGATTGAAATTGGTGAAGGACTCGCAGGTAACTGTGTACTGGAAAAACAAACAATATTTCTTAAGGAAATACCTGAAGATTACTTTGAAATTACTTCAGGGCTTGGAAAAGCCAGGCCAAGAAATTTATTAATAGTACCGTTAAAATTAGAGGATGAAATATTGGGACTCATTGAAATAGCAACATTTAATGAATTGAAAGAATATGAAATTAAGTTTGTAGAACAGGTCGCTGAAAGTATTGCTACAACAATGGTGACAGTTAGACTGAACATTAGAACTTCCCTGTTATTAGAAGAGTCAAATAAACGGTCGGAGGAGCTGACCCAGCAGGAAGAGGAAATGCGCCAGAATCTGGAAGAAATGAAAGCCACACAGGAAGAACTGAACAGAGTAAAAGCAGAGGAAAAGAAGGCTTCAGAATTGCATAGGAAAGAGCAGGATGAGTTTATGAAAAAACTCAGGAAGCAGAATGAGGAACTTAACCAGGTACAGGTAGATTTATTAAAAGAAACTGCCTTACTAAATAATTTAATGGATTATAGTCCTGATTATATTTATTTTAAAGATAAGAAAAGCCGTTTTATCAGAATTAGTAAAACTATGGCAAAAGCATTTGGTTTTGGTAGCCCGGAAAAAGCAATCGGAAAGAGCGATTTTGATATATTTACCGATGAACATGCCAGGCCCGCTTATAATGATGAAATGGAAATTATTAAAACAGGCAAGCCCATAAAAAACAAGATAGAAAAAGAAACCAGGGAAGGTGGAAAGGTTTCCTGGGTGACTACTACAAAAATGCCACTGGTAAGCGAAGATGGTGAAATAATAGGAACATTTGGCATTTCATCTGATATTTCTCATATTAAAAA
>CBFCXR010000270.1:0-3026 GCA_965602045.1 uncultured Bacteroidales bacterium
AGGAGGTTGAAAACTTAAAATGGGCAGATGTTGCTGCCAAGGTTAAAGAAATTTACTATAATATTACCTGGCTTCAGGCAAGCTAATATTTCATGCAAGTATAATAACTACTTTTTCTTAAAAGTACTTTTTTCTATAAAAAAACAGCAGTTTAAGGTTAAAAAATGATATAAAATCCCGCCTAAATAAAGGAAAATCAACATTCTATTCCGGTCCGACCCCATTTATTTTTTGGATTTTAAATCCTTGATAATCTTATCTTTTTTATCGGCTTCCTTTTTCAGTTCTTTTATTTCGCTTACATATTTACTTTCGAGCTTTTTCTCCCTTCGTTGTGCTTCCTCCTGGGTTGCCTGCATTTCCTCAAGATTTTGCCTCATTTCTTCTTCCTGGGATTGTAACTGCTGAGTTTTTGATTGAGAATTTTCGAGTACCTTTTTAATTAAGTCATTTGCTTTTATTGTAGTAATTACGGAAACAATACTTTCTGCAATATTTTTCAGGAAATCTATTTTATAATCTTCTAACTGGGAAAAAGATGCTAATTCAATTACTCCCACAATAGTCTCATCCTGTATAACCGGCATAAATAATAAATGGGTTAATTTACTTTCTCCCAGGCCTGACTTAAGTTTTGTATAGGTGTCGGGAATATTGTCAAGTTGCATTATTTCTTTTGATTTAAAACATGCTCCGACTTGTCCTTCACCTATCAGAAATTTATTTTTTTTCAGCAATTCATTATCGAAGGCATAGTTGCCTGTTAATTCCAAAAAGGTGTTGTCTTTATCCTCATCATTTAGCAGAAATATACCTCCCAGTTCTGCCTCAATATACTGAACAATATTCTTAACTAAATTTTGAGATAATTGGTTAATATCGCTTCTATTCTCTCTAAGTATATCTGAAATTACAATTAATCCTTTATTATGCCATTTTTGTACCTGTTCAAGTCGTTCTTTTTCTTCCAGTTCTTCCTTTTGCTTTTCCATCTCAACTTTTCTTATATTTAATTCATCCTCACCTTCTTTTAACTTTGTTTCCAGGATTTCTTTATCTTTCTTTAATTGTGATTCCCTCCATCGGATAAATGCTATTATTAAAGCAACTACTATTAAAATTACCAGCAATAAAAACCACGATGTTTTCCAGAATGGAGGTATCACCTTAATCTTTAGTACAGCAGGTTCTTCTGTCCATAAGCCGTTATTATTTGCTGCATTTACTTTGAAATAATAAGTACCTGCAGGCAGATTAGAGTAGGTTGCAAATCTTACTGATGCATCAGTAGTAATCCAGTGATCGTCATATCCTTCAAGGATATATTTAAAACTATTATTTTCAGGAGCAACAAAATGCAATCCTGCAAATTCGAGGGTAAATACTTTTATTCTATGATGAACCTTTATTTCCTTAGTTTCAATTATTGGATTATGAAGCATTACTTTTCCATATATTTTTTCTCCGACTTCCACTGATTTATTAGCAACTTTAAGATTAGTAATATGCACTTCAGGAGGATAAGGATTGGTTATCACATTTTGAGGATAAAATGAATTAAAGCCATTTATCCCGCCAAAAAATACTTCCCCGTCAGGACTTACTGCTTTTGAATGGTATTGAAATTCAAGACTTTGTAAATTATCTGATTTATCATAAGAATTATAGATCAGTGTATCCTGATTGTTCACTAATCCTGCAAATTGATATATACCTAAATTCGAACTAATCCATAAATTTCCCTGATTATCATCCTGGGCTTCAAACATGCTCAAATTAGGCAAGCCTTCATTTGTACCGAATACCTGATAGGAAGAATTAGCTATATCCATTCTTACAAGATAATTGTTATTTATATCAAACCAGACAAAATCCTTTTTGTCAACATGAATAAAATTGATTGTTGATATATGAATGCCCTCAATTATTGTATCTGATTTAAATTCTTTACTTGCCAAATCAAGTGTGATAAGACTGCTTCCGCCTATAAACAATTTTTCATTGTTATAGTTCTGAAATGTACGTATTTGATTGGTACTTTCCGGTGGATTGATATATCCCGGTAAATCCTTTGAAACCCTGGCATATTCACGTGTATTAATATTAAATAGATATAAACCGTTGATAGTTCCCAGCCAAAGCAAATCTGGCTGTAAGGGGTCAAAAATCATGCAATAGATATTCCTTTCGGGAAAGCCTGTTGGATTATCTTCTGATTGCGTGTAATTAGTAAACTGTCCTGTTTGTGTATCCAGGTAACCAAAGCCTCCATTATATGCACAAAACCATATATTATTATCCTCCGTAACAATTATTTCTTTGATGTTATTACTGCCCGGAGAATTCGGATTATTCGGATCATGGACATAGTAAGTGAACTTTCCGGTTTTCCTGTTGAGATAATTCAGCCCTCCATTTTCCGTACCTGCCCATACATTTCCCAATTTATCAACAGCCAGGGAATAAACCATTTTATCATTCAGGTAGTAAGGACTTTCAAGGGGGCTATAATCGTATCTGATAAATCCTGAAGTATTAAGATTGGTATAGCTAACACCTCCGGCAAATGTTCCAAGCCATAATCCTTCCTGGTTATCCAGTGTAATAAGCTGAATTGAATTATGGCTTAGGACTGATATGGGGTGTTTATCGTAGGCGTATCGAAAAAACTTCTCATTTTCTTCATCAAAGAGATAAAGTCCGGCTTGTGTCCCTACCCAGAAATTACCACGGGGATCTTTTAACAATCCCCGTACCCGACCACTTTCTCTTATACCTGGATCAGGCATATAGCGTGTAAAGGTTTTTGTGTCCCGGTTTAATTTTGATATACCATTATTATTATGTCCAAACCATATTGTTCCGTTATCATCCATATATATCCTTTCAACGTAATTTTCAGCCAGTGTAGTGGAGTCATTACCGGAAGTATAATGTGTAAACAGGTTCTTTTTTTTATCAAATAATGCAACGCCTCCTTCATTACCGTAACCAATCCAGAGATTATTATCGTGATCGACGAGTAG
>CBFCXR010000271.1:0-3013 GCA_965602045.1 uncultured Bacteroidales bacterium
AACTGTTAATGATATTGTGGGATTATTAATTTATCTGGGCATTGGCAGACTTTTTTATGGAATGTTATAATTTATTGTAAAATAATATTCAACAGGGTAAATTTGGGATAATATATTTTTTTAATTAATCAAATTATTGAAAAATGAAAAATTTAGGATTAACTGTAATTACTGCTATTTTAATGATAACTGCCAAATCAGTTATGGCACAGGATTGTGTATTTTATTATCCTGATGTTAAGGGGGCAAAAATTGAATTAACTCATTATAATGATAAAGATAAAATAACAGGTATATCAAGGCAGGAAATAGTAAATATAGAGAAAGCAGGTAATACAGTTACTGCATATATAAAAAATGAATATTATGATAATATGGACAAGCTTACTTTTAATAACGAAATGGAGGTTAGTTGCAAAGATGGAATTTTCTATCTTGAAATGAACAATTATATAAATGAACAGGCATTAGCTGGTTTTAAGGGTATGGAGATGGAAATTAAAGGGGATAATCTTAACTTTCCTTCTGATTTAAAAGTAGGCGATAAACTTAATGACGGTACTATTACTATAAGTTTTAATGCTCCCGGAATGAGCATGATGAATATGTCAACAGTTATAAAAAACAGGGTAGTAGAGACAATTGAGAGCATTACTACGCCTGCAGGAACGTTTAAATGTTACAAAATATCATATGATATTGAATCGAAGGTTGTTATGGCTAATGTTACCGGGAAAGCTATACAATGGTTTTCAGAAAATGTAGGAATGGTAAGGACAGAATCATATGATAAAAACGGTAAATTAACAGGATATTCTGTGCTTACGGGGATACAGAAATAGGTAGATCTGATTATTTATGTTTTGTCATTTGGGATTTGATTTTTGGGATTTTGTATTATCCTAACTTATATTGATATTAAAATCTAATATCCAGTATGCTGTTATAGTTAAAACGAAGTAGCTATAGCATTAACAGGATTAAGTCTGGCCGCAGAAAAAGCAGGCGCCAGTCCTGATATAAATCCGATTACAGCAGAAATTACCAATCCTTTAATAATGTTACTTAAAGTCAAATGGATGTTAAATTCCGTAAAACTTCCAATTAATAATGTTATAAGAAAAATTAAAATTAGTCCTAATAGTCCTCCTATTAATGACAACAGCCCTGATTCATATAATACTTCAAGCATTATATAATGTTTTTTGGCACCCAGTGCCTTTTGAATTCCAATAATATGGGTTCGCTCTTTGACGGAAACAAACATAATATTTGCAATTCCAAAGCCACCAACCAGTATTGAAAAAAGAGCAATTAGTCCCCCGGCAATGTTTATTATTTTAAAAATTTGACTTATCCCTGAACTTAATATGCTGGTTTGGTTAAAAGCAAAATTATCATCGGCAGATGGTTTAAGCCTTCTAATTGACCTCATAATACCCCTAAGCTCTTCTTTTAATTCTGAAATAGCTACTTCTTCATTGGCTTTTACCCAGATCATTGGATTATTACGTTCATTTTTTAAATCAACTATCGTTCCGAGGAATTTTACGGGCACTATAATTACTTTGTCAAGGCTTCCTCCTCCAAGTAATGATTTACCTTCTCTGGCCAGAATTCCTATAACATTAGTCTTACTTTTATTAATCTTGATTTTTTTACCAATAGGATCTTCATTTTTAAATAATTTTGATGCTACTTCATCCCCAATAACTGCAAAATTTTTCTTATTGATAATTTCAAAAGAAGTCAGATATCTTCCTTTTCCAAGGTCGACACTCCTGGTAATTTCAAAATCTTCAGTTACACCCCAGATTTCAACATTTTCTGCTGAGTTGTTTTTATATTTTATAGTTTTATTAGTAGCGGCAAAAAAAGTTACAGCCTTTGCTTTTTTTGTTCTTCGTTTGATTTCAATGAATTCTTTATAAGTAGGTACAGGACGGTTCAGATATTTCCACCATGCATATTCTTCTCCTTCTTCTGGTGCCCATGGCCATTTTTGAACATATATAACATCATCGCCCAAAGCATCCAGACTTTTTTTAACTTCAGATTCCAATGAATCAAGTATTGTAAATACAGATATTATTGCAAATATTCCAATGGTGACTCCAAGAAGAGACAAAAAAGTTCTTAGCTTATTTACGCTAATGGTTTTAATAGCTGATTGAAAACTCTCATTAAGTAAGTTAAACTGGCGCATCTTTTTATTATCAAAAACTGAAATAATAAATCAAATTTACTTTTTAAATTGTTAAATATTTTGTTATGAATACTATTATTAAATTAGAAATAAATTTGTTGACTTTTAGTTAAAACAAATATATAAAAGGCTTAATGATATTTTAAAAAAATTAATATATTGCCGTGTAACAATAATCCCGGTTAATAATTATTAAAAGTAATCAAATTCACCCTATGAAACACCCGTGAAATGATTCTAAAGGCATTCCGGTTTTGCCGGATTTCACAGGTTAAATAATTTTGATTACAAAATTAAAATCTTTGGTTTTATTTCATAGTGCAAAAAAAATAAAATAAATAAATAAAAAAATAAACGGGTAAAATAATTAAATAATAAAATAAACAAAAAAATAACGTATGAGTGAGAAAAAAATTGAAACAGCATTGATTTCTGTTTATCATAAGACTAATCTGGATGAAATCATAAAGAAATTAAATGAGCTTGGAGTAGAGATCATTTCTACCGGAGGAACAAAGGATTTTATTAAGAATTCAGGTATTAATGTTACAGCTGTTGAAGAGTTAACATCATATCCTTCTATTCTTGGGGGAAGAGTTAAAACATTACATCCCAAAATCTTTGGTGGAATTTTAGCAAGGATGGATAATCCGGCAGACAAATCTCAAATAAATGAATATGATATACCAGGAATTGATTTGGTTATAGTTGATCTTTACCCATTTGAGGAAACTGTTGCTTCAGGGGCATCCGGGCAGGAAATAATAGAGAAAATCGACATTGGTGGTATATCATTGATCAGAGCTG
>CBFCXR010000272.1:0-2909 GCA_965602045.1 uncultured Bacteroidales bacterium
TCAAAATGCTCAAATGTTTTTTGATGTCAGTACCAGACAAATAAACAAGCTGCATATTTACGGCACATGGTTTTTAGATGCCTTGACAATCGGGGAACTATTTAATGAGGATGGCCATTCAAACCACTGGAGTTATAAGATGGGAATACGTGGAACTGATTTGATTAATAATATTATTATAACCCTTGAATATACCCGCACAAATCCTCTTGCATATAAAAACGATTTAATAACAACAAGATTTGAATCAAACACATATAATCTGGGTCACTATTTAAGGGATAATTCAGATGAAATCTTTTTTGGATTAAAATACAGGCCGCTGAAAAATTTATCGGTTGATTTTAATTATATGTATGCCAGAAAGGGCCCTGATATACCATATATTAGAGATGCAAATATTATCCTGGGCAGATCTTTTATGGAATCTGTAGAATGGGAAAATAGTACTTTTAGCCTTGGAGCAAGATACCAGATAATAAATGACTGTTTCCTCTTTATCGAACTTATTAACAGTAACATCACAGGTAATGTTCAGCGATACACTCCCGAATTCCTGCACGGAAAAAATACTACAATATCTTTCGGCGCCAACTTTGGATATTAATCTATGCGTTATTATCCTATTATTGGATTAAAAAGTTTGTTAATGTTAAAATATTGACGTATTTTACGTTACGTAATAAACGTAATGTAAATTATGAAATGAACATGAATATTTTTATTCATAAATACGAAATCAAGAATGATTAAAATGAATTCATGTGAGAATAAGCGTAGCAAGTGGTTGCAGACGTTCTCAAATTTTTAAATAATTTATTTTTAAATAGTTAAAAATTTTAAACGGATGAAAAGAAATCCTTTTGTAATTAATGGATATTTATCGCCTGAATACTTTTGTAACAGAGAAGCAGAAACACAAACTCTGAAAAAGGCGTTAGAAAACCAGCGGAATATTACTCTTTTCTCGTTAAGGAGAATGGGAAAAACGGACTTAATAAAGCATCTGTTTTATACAATTAGCCAACGAAAAGACATTCGCGCAGTATATGTTGATATTATGCCTACTACAAACCTTACTGAATTTTCAACAGTGTTCAGCAAAGCTGTATTATCTGCAATGGCACAAAACGAGAGTACTATAAAAAAAATATTAAAGCTTTTCTCAGCTCTCAGGCCGGTGATTTCATATAATGAACTAACAGGTAAACCTGAAATTAGCATAGACATTAAGAATATCGGAGCCGAATATTCATTGGAGAGAATCTTTCATTTCATTCAACACAATAAAATGTACTTTTTAATTGCAATAGATGAATTTCAGCAAATTGCAAATTATTCAGAAAAAAACTGTGAAGAAATTTTAAGATCACAAATTCAGGGATTATCTAATACATGTTTTATATTCGCAGGCAGCCGAAGACATGTATTAGCCGATATGTTTAATTCGCCTGCACGTGCTTTTTATAAAAGTTCATCGGTTATGGAAATTGACTGTTTACCTGAACATGTATATTCAAATTTTATTAAAAAACATTTTACCAGTTCGGGGAAAAGCCTCACTCCTGAAGCATTGGAAGAAGTAATTTCTGTTTCCCAGTTACATACATTCTATACTCAATATTTATGCAACAGGTTGTATGGAAAATCGATAAAAAATATTGAACTTAAACATGTAAGTGAAATTCTTAACGAAATCATCTCGGAATATGATTCAATATTTATTAACTTCCTTAACATCCTTACAACCTTCCAGCTAAAACTTTTACGTGCCATTGCATCTGAAAAATGGGCAGAAAACATTACCTCGGGTGCCTTCATAAATACATACGGACTTGGGGCAGCCAGTTCTGTTATAACTGCAATAAAAAGCCTGTTGGATAAAGAGCTTATTATTAAAGTTAAAAACAAATACAGAGTAAATGATATCTTTTTTGCTTATTGGTTAATCCGGAAAATATTTTAAAATATATGAAATAAATGCATCAGCAAAGTAACCTCTCATTCAGGTAGTAAAAAGACTTCGGCGGACATGCCCGCCTTCCAGAGTACTAATTACGACGGACAAGTAAATCCCAAATTCCAAAATCTCAATTTTTCAAACTAAAAATAAATTATTAAGTGCGTTGGCCAGACAAAAATGAGGGCTGGTGCTTGACCTATGAAATACAGGTCAGGAGTGAATTGGCTTTTAGGCCGGAGCAGTCGTAATACGAAAGACGATGTCCTGCGCTAATAAACTAAGGCCTTTCAGAATATTTCATTTCTGTAATATTCAAATTCAATATTTGTCATTTTTCCCTTTATTCTTTAACTTCGTAAGCACCAAAAAACCGTAACCTAAACTTCATCATCATGTTCTCAGGAATTGTCGAAGAATCTGCAACAGTAACCGCTCTGGAAAAAGACCAGGAAAATCTGCACATTACTTTGGAATGCTCATTTGTTAAAGAGCTGTCAATCGATCAAAGTATCTCTCATAACGGAGTATGCCTTACAGTGGTTAAAAAAACAAATAAAGACTATACTGTTACAGCTATACAGGAAACTCTGATAAAATCAAACCTTGGAGTACTTAAGGTCGGTGACAAGGTTAACCTCGAAAGAAGCATGAAAATGGATGGCAGAATTGACGGCCATATTGTACAGGGGCATGTTGATCAGACTGCCGTATGTACTAATTTAAGGGAAGCTGAGGGTAGCTGGTATTATACATTCGAATATAAACCTGCAAAAAATGATTATATTACTGTGGAAAAAGGCTCTGTTTCTATTAACGGCGTTAGTTTAACAGTAATTAACTCTAAAGATAATTCCTTTGAAGTAGCAATAATCCCTTATACATATGAAGTAACTAACTTTCATGATATAAAACCCGGTACAACAGTAAATATTGAATTCGACATTAT
>CBFCXR010000273.1:0-2905 GCA_965602045.1 uncultured Bacteroidales bacterium
ATAAAAGAAATTAAGTTCTAATTTGAATTAAACTTATAAAAACTATTATGCAAACTCAAATGATTTATATATATTTATATACAATAATTCATATGACAACTTTATGCAAGCAATTCCTGTCCTGAATATATCTTTTGATTTTGATTACCTTCCTTTATTTATTATTGCTGCACTTGCCTGGGTAATTCCAATGCTAACATCTTTTGCACGTTTATCAAAAATACCGACAGCTGTTCTTGAAATAATACTGGGATATGTTATTGCAAGGCCTTTATTAAGTAATTTCTCTGTTGAAAGTATAAGAATCCTTGAATTTCTTGCTCTAACCGGATTTATTTTCCTGATGTTTCTTACCGGACTGGAAATTGATGTTAATAAGATTCTTGATTCAATGTCATTAAAGAAAATGTCTGTTTCCCGCTTTCGCAGGAATCCTTTTTTTGTTGGGATGCTAATATTTTTATTAACCTTAGCTTTATCTTATTTATTTTCTAAAGCCCTCTCGCATCTGGTTGAAATTAAAAGCATCTGGTATTTTTCTTTGATCCTGGTAACTTCTTCTGTAGGTATAATACTACCGGTTTTAAAAAGAAGAGAAGAGATAAATACTGAATTTGGCCAGATGATTATTTCTGCTGCTGCTATTGCGGATATTATTAGCATAATTTTGTTTACTCTTACGGCATTTATTATAAAAAATGGATTTAGGCCTGAAGTATTTCTAATTATTGCCTTATTTATCCTTTTTTATATTTTTTATCGGATTGGTTTGAGACTAAAGGATTTCAGGATTTTTAAAAAAATCACATATCAACTGGCTCATGCAGATTTACAAATAAGAATAAGGGGAACTGTTTTTTTGATTCTGGTTTTTATAATTAGCTCACAATTTATTGATAAAGAAGCGATACTGTTAGGCGCTTTTCTCGCCGGGGTGCTTCTATCAGTTTTCTTATATAAATCACGCTCTCTTCTTTTAATCAAGCTTGATGGTATGAGTTACGGATTTTTTATCCCAATATTTTTTATAATGATAGGTGCACAATTTAATGCTTCTTATCTAAAAGAACTGGACAATTCGTTACTTCCTTTTTTAGGATTTTTATTATTGATATTGTATTTGGTTAAAATCATTCCATCATTTGTATGGTTAAAACATTTCGGAATAAGAAAGGTATTTTCCGGAGGTGTTATTTTAGCCTCCAGGTTAAGTTTGATAATTGCCGCATCGAAGATTGGCCTCGATCTGGAAATTATCACACCTGGTGTAAATGCATGTTTTATTTTCATGGCTGTGATTACTTGCCTGTTTTCTCCGACTCTTTATAATTTGATTAATCCAAAAAGTATTTATGATATTGGAAAAACCATCGTTATTGGAGGAAGCAGCACAGGTGTTCTTCTTTTAAGAAGATTGAAGATGCACGGAAAGATTGCACTTATTGTGGAAAAAAGAAAAAAAAGATATAATGAAATACTTTCAAAAGGCCTGGAAGCATATCATGGAAACGGGTTAGATGTATCAGTATATAAAAAAATAAAGTTATCACCCTCAAACTATGTTATTGTATTAACTGATTCGGATGAAGATAATATTAAAATATCACGTCTTCTTCGTGAAGAATTTGGCCATGAAAAGATAATTTCGAGAGCAGGTACTTCCAGGATTGAGCTGGAATTATTGCGTCTGGGAGTCGATATAATTGATACTCCCCGGGTTATTGCGACTACTGTTGAAAACTTAATCCTGAGACCCACAACTTATGAGGCACTTATTGAAACATTCGAAAGTTTTTCTGTTGAAGAAATTATTATAACAAACAAAAAAATTGACAGAATTCAGGTTAAGGAAATCCCGTTTCATACAGACGGATTTCTTATGCTAATCAGAAGAGGTAAAGAAATGCATGTACCTCATGGTGATACGCATCTGAGATCCGGCGATAATGTTATTGTCTTTGGTACAAACAAGGCACTGGATGACTTCAGGGACAGGATGACATAAGTAAATTGTAATTATGAAACGAACATGAAAATTATTATCATAATTTACAAAAACAAGTGTGATAATAATTTTCATAGATAGTTACATCAGACCATAGAAAATATAAAATATTGACTGATGAAATATGCTATTACAGGTAAAGGAGGAGTTGGAAAATCAACAATTGCAGGAATACTATCACATTATTTTGCTAATAATGGATTTAAAGTTTTAGCTATTGATGCTGATCCTGATGCAAATCTTGCCATGGCTCTCGGTATTGACTTTAAAAAGGCAGAATCTATAATTCCTATTTCTGAACAGCGTAGATTGATAAAAGAAAGGACCGGGGCAAATCCCAGGGAATTCGGACAGCTTTTTAAACTTAATCCTGAAGTAAAAGATATTCCGGCTAAGTTTTCTGTTGATTTTCGGGGAATAAAATTGCTTGTAATGGGAGCCGTAAGAAAAGGGGGCGAAGGGTGCGCCTGTCCTGAAAATGTCCTGCTAAAAAGTCTGTTGTCAGATATAGTGCTTAATCGTGATGAAGTGGTTATTATTGATATGGAAGCAGGCATTGAACATCTGGGACGTGCTACAGCAGGCAGAGTAGATAGAATGCTTATTATTGTGGAACCAGGTTCACAAAGTATTGATACTGCCCGGAAAATTATACGGTTTGGAAAAGAAATCGGAATAAAAAAATTCGGAATAATTGGTAATAAAATACAGCATAAAAGTGAGGAAGAGTGGATAAGGGATCAATTTGATAAAAATGATTTGCTTGGCATAGTATCATATCATAATATGATAAAAGAAGCTGATATTGCACAGAAACCACTGATTGACCTGTTGGATGAAAAATCAAAGCAGGAGTTTTTAACCATCTATGAATCATTAATTACTGGTTAGTAGAATTAG
>CBFCXR010000274.1:0-2902 GCA_965602045.1 uncultured Bacteroidales bacterium
TCAGTTGGTATAAAAAATGCTGTTGGTGAACCATTCCCTCAATGGGATATTGAAAATACTCTTGCATTTATGGATCGGCAAGGAATTACTGTAGCAATTACTTCTATTTCGACTCCGGGAATCTTTTTTGGAGATAGTGATTTTACTCAAAAATTAGCTCGACAATGTAATGAAATTTCTGCTTGTATGATAAGAGAATACCCAAATCGGTTTGGTGCGTTTGCCATATTACCGCTTCCAGATATTGAGGCATCCTTAGTTGAATTGGAATATGCTTTAGATATCTTGAAATTAGATGGCGTTACAATGCTTACCAATATTGGGGGTATATATATAGGAGATATTCATTATGAAGAACTTTTTTCTGAGCTAAATCGTAGGAGGGCTGTAGTTTTTATCCATCCTAACGCACCACCTTTAGATTCTTTACCTAGGATCATTAAACCTGCCGTTTTAGAATTTGTGTTCGATACTACTAGAGCGATTGTCAATCTTATACATAGAGGAGCAACGAAACGCTTTCCTGATATCCGTTTCATTTTTTCACATGCAGGTGGAACGGCTCCCTTTATAACTTGGAGAATTACTTTTGGAAAAAAAAAGATAATTGATCAATTAAAACACTTTTACTATGACACAGCAGTTTCAGCAACCCCCTATACATTAAGTTCTCTATTGAATTTGGTGGAGCCAACACAAGTATTATATGGTAGCGATTACCCATTTCTGCCCGAAAGGGTTATAAAATTAATGAATGAGGGCCTTCAAAATTATGATTTTAATACAGATGCCCGCACGAATATTATGCAAGAAAATGCTCTTGATTTATTTCCAAGGTTTAAGGAAATTATGTAATAATCGCATTTTTACTTAAAATCTTCCCCGAAAAATCAACCTCTTACTGTAAATATATTTTCAAATAGTATAATTATTTTGTAATCAATCATTTAATTTGCTATAATAATAGATACCAGAAAATATCGGTAATCTATATAAAGAAAAAAATTGAAAAGATATTATATAATTTTAAAATATTTGATTTTCAGTGAGAACAAATGGATAAAAAAGTATATTATAAGTATTTATTTATTATAGGAGCAATTTGGAATATTGTAGCATCATCGAGCTTTATACTTTCATCAATGTTTATGTTGTCCATATTTCCTACGTATGGGGTGGCAGTTCCTATAAGCATGATTTGGCTTCATTCATTTCTGTTTCTTGTTATTAATCTTGGAATAGGATATTTAATAGTTAGTTTTGATATTAACAAAAATCACGGAATTGTGGTAATAGGAATCATAGCAAAACTTGGATATTTTCTAATTTCTTTGATTTATTTTGTTATAAGTGATATTGGAATGCCAGCTCTTTTGTCTGCTAGTGTTGATATTATATTTTCTGTTTTATTTTTAGAATTTTTAATTAATTATAATAAACTCTAATACTTAAAAATGAATTCTGAAGATTTGTTGATGAAATTAAAAGATTCGATTGTGGAAGGAGAGCCTCAAAACACAATTGAGTTGATGGAAGAGGTACTCAAATTAGATATAGAAGCAAAGGTTATTTTAAATGAAGCGATAATTAAGGCGGCAGATGAAGTTGGAATTTTATACGAAAAAGAGGAGTATTTCCTTGCTGATTTATTAATGTCAGGAGATGCTCTTAAAGCGGCAATGGAACTATTAAAACCTAAGTTATCAATGGATTCAGATATTAAACCTCAGAAGGTTATATTAATTGGAACAGTAGAAGGAGATGTTCATGATATTGGGAAAAGTTTAGTTGCATCGCTTTTACAAGGTCAAGGATTCGAAGTTATAGACTTAGGCTCAGATGTTCCAGTAGAAGTATTTGTTCAAAAAGCAAAAGAGATAAAACCTGATATTATAGGCCTTAGTGGTTTACTTACTATGAGTATTTCAAAAATGCATGAAACAATTATATTACTCAAAAAAGCAGACATCCCTTCTAAAATAATTATCGGAGGGGGAGTTGTTTCCAAACAGTCGTGCGCTATGATTGGAGCAGACGATTGTGCGAAAGATGGATATGAGGGAATTAGAAAAATTAAAAAAATATTATCTGAATAGAGAGGAAGCTGAGATAAAATGCCTTATGACTGGATAAAATCAGCCGGCAGAATTATGATGGCTATGTCTGGTAATGTTAAACAACTTGATAGAGTCCCATTTTTTGCGTTAATTGATGAACAATTTATATCTCGAATTATGGGAATTACAACGAGAGAAATATTAAGTTCTCCAGAAACATACGCAAATTGTATTATTAAAACTGCAGAATTTATTCAAGCAGATACCATCCAAATTCCTTCTGCCTATGCTGGCCCTGCAGAAGCATATGCGTTTGCCGAAGCAAACAATAAAATGGATTCTATACACTGGTATGATTATAAACCAATAGCAATTAAACAGGGTGAAGTTTGCAAAACTGAAGAGGATATCGAAAACTTGGAAATTCCCGATCATTCGAAAGTTGATCTCTGGGAAACTACTTTCACTACAGCGAATATTATTAAAGAAAAACTTAAATATCCACAAAGTTTGGGTGTTTCAATATGGTCGGTTGTACAGGAATTAAGAGGTGTAGATGCATTTAAAGATATTCGAAGGAATCCTGATTTATTATTAAAATTATGTGAAAAAATTTATGAAAGCCAATTAGATGTTTATAACAATTGGGTGGAAAAAGTAGGTAGTACTCCTCTTATAATGTATACAGGATATGCTTTCAATAAACATATGATGTCCTTTAAGGATGCCATGAAATATGAAGGACAGTTTATTAAAAGATTTCAAGAAAAAATCAAAGCCCCTTTTATTCTTCATAATTGTGGAACTAAACCATATTTTAAGGAAATATGTAGAGAAATAGACTT
>CBFCXR010000275.1:0-2865 GCA_965602045.1 uncultured Bacteroidales bacterium
CGCTTTGTTAGTTTTTATTATTATGTTCCACAGTTATGACTACATTTCCCGTTTTTTGCCCTTCTTCAACATACCTAAAGGCTTCGACAATCTTTTCTAACGGATATTTTCTATCTATCACTGTTTTAAATTTTCCATTCTCAATGAGTTTTTTGATGAAAAGTATACTTCCTTTAAGGTCTGTAGGGACCGGAAATATGACTTTTTTGCTGCCGATTATTGGTGTTACAAGCGCAAAGAAAATATTTTGAGCCATATAACCTAATTCTGATGACATATAAACGCCACCGGGTTGTAACAACGGTTTACATTTAGCAAATGAACTCTTGCCAACAGCGTCAAAAATATAGTTATATTTTTGATCAACTTTTGTAAAATCCTCTTTTGTGTAATCAATAACTTTATCGGCTCCTAATGATTTGACTAATTCTATATTTTTCGTACTACACACTGCAGTGACATTAATCGCAAAATATTTTAGAAGTTGAACCGCTGCAGAACCGATAGCCCCCGTTGCACCATTAACGAGAACTTTTTGCCCGCTTTTAAGGTTTACTTTTTTGATAAAATTATAAGCATAATGTGCACCTTCAGTACTCGCAGCAGCTTGCTCATATGATACATTTTTTGGTATTATTGCAAGTGCTTTGGTTTCTGAAATTGTCATGTATTGGGCATGAGACCCTGAACCTGTGTCATCAAATCCAAAAACCTTATCACCAACTTTATAAGACAATACATTTTTTCCAGCTGCTTCAATGATGCCTGCGAATTCAGTTCCAGGAATCGTTTTATTTGGTTTGAATATACCTGTAATTAATCTTGAAAAAAACGGCTTTGCTCTTAGAAATGCCGTATCTGTTCGATTGACTGTTGAGGCATAAACTTTTATAAGCACTTCATCATCTTTGGCAATAGGCTTTTCAATTTCTTTGAGTTTGAGAACATCCGGCGGTCCGTATTTTGTACATATAATGGCTTTCATAAGTATTTCTCCTAATTTGCTGGATTTTGTTCTTTGTCTCGTTTAAATCTAACCTTCCTGTTTAGGCCACTTCCATGCATACCAGACAATTATTGACATGCACGCAACTTCTATAGTTGCAAAAAATATATAATGAAGAACTAGCGACCCACCACCTATAACAAACACAATAGTTATTGCACTTGCGATGATGTTTGCCCAGCGATTTGCTCTATATTTCAATATTCGTGACAGGAAAATCATAACAATCGGAATCTCTATTATTATTGCCATCATCAACATAAGTCCTTCAGTAATTTGAACTGATGTAGATCTTGTCATTATTTCCTCTAGGTTCTCAGGAATATATAATGTAAGAACATCCGCAAAAAGCATATTAAACATTACAATTATCCATAATATTGAAAGTTTCACTTTAATATCCATTTTGACGGTCTTTTCGTTCGTAATCATTTTTTTCACCTTCTTTATCTTTAACCTTAACTATTTACTCTATTTTGATTTAGTCATTTGGCAAGCGTATTACTCTGTTTCTGAACTATTCCTTATACCCTTTACCATAAGCCATACTCCGATTGTTAATTCAAACGGGAGGTTTGGAAGGAATACAATTAACGGAACATTATAGCCAAATAATACAAATAGGATTCCTATAAGTGCTAGAGGGGCTGCTATAAGACCCCAGTAAGATAGAACCCATGGAAGAAATCCTGATTTGAAGAATAGATAATAAAACAATGTTGCTCCAAGGGCAAAGGGCAACATATGCAGGTTGTATCCAAAACTCTGGGATTCATAGAACAGATTTCCCAGAGTCTGCAAATAGGCGGGGTGTCCCGCTATTACAGATTCCTGACTTATAAATAAGAGAGAGAAAGTCGGTATTCTGCTGGCAGCAAGGAGTGCTGCTTCTATGAGATACAATCCTAAACCCACAAGGGCTATCTTCATGCTTACTTTCTTCAAGGTTATATAAAGTAAGACGCCCAGGATGACTATTCCAATGGCAGTGATCATCTCAACTACAATACTTGCCCGCATCTGTATGGCATTATTTGAAATATTGGTCATGCTATCGATTATATTACCTGGTACAATCAATGGTTGCAGCAGAAATAATCCACTGACCAAGGAAGCAACTGCTTGAAGAAGAAATGCTGCTCCTAAGAATCTGGGAGTATTTTTATCTAAATTCATTTTTTTCCTCCTTTTTTTATTATTTTAATTTTCCTTTTAAGTTACTTTGTAAGGAACGGTGTTGGCTTCATCAAAGGTATTATTTGAAAGTTTATTATCTACCACTCCTTACTTCCAAACTTCAGACAGACAGACATATATACTCAGCATATATGTCAAAACCAAAATCGGCATAAGCATAAACCCGGGTACTTTTCCTAAATCGTTTTACATCTTTGCCTAATGTTTCATTTCCCGGTTAACTCAAACCCGAATATAGTTACTTTTTTGCTTTTCTGAGTTTTCATCTTGGAGATAATTTCCTGTTTAGACCCACTTCCATGCATACCAAACAGTCAATACATTAAACCCAAGTCCTACAATTATTAAAAATTTGTCATAAGCTCCAGGATATGTAGGCAATCCAATAATATTAAAAATAAAAAAGAATATGGCTACGACAATATTTGCCCAGCGATTCACGGGATACTTCAAGGTCAGGGACAGGAAAACCATAATAATCGGAATTACCATTAATATGGTGATTCCTAAATACATTTTTTGAGATACTTGCATACCTCCTATTTCTCCAGCTTTAAAATCGCCGCTAAATATTCGCAGCACATCTCCCAAAAGATAAGTTAACATTAGAGCTACCCATAAACCCGAAAGCGTTATCTTCACATCTTCCATTTTAATTATCT
>CBFCXR010000276.1:0-2821 GCA_965602045.1 uncultured Bacteroidales bacterium
CCATGAAAAGATAGAAGTAGAGAGATCAGCAGCAAAAATATTTGAGAAATATGATATTGAATGTGTGACTAACCTTATAGAATCTAAAGAAGATATATTTAAAGTCATAAATAACTATGCAAAAGAGATAGCTGCTGAAATGGTTATGATAATGACACAACATGAATTAGACTTTCATGATTACATCATAGGAACTAACGCTCAGGAAATAATTAATAAATCTGAATTGCCTGTTATAAGTATTATTCCGAACACCATAATTGAGGAAGAAATTGATATGTCATTTTTTAAACATTTATTTGATCCTCTTGAAGTTTATAAGACAAAGAAGAAATCCTGATCTTCATCAGACCACATTATGCCATTAAAGCGATATTGAATAATACTAAAGGTTTTCTGCAATAATATCATTTAACCTTTTCTTTTTCAATCTCATAATACACAGAAATCATCCAGTCGGCATAATTGCTGTCAATAGCCTTAATAACCTGCAGAAGTTCTTGCTTAAAAGTATTCTCAATCGGAGCCCCTCTACCCGGCCAGATTTTAAATATTATCCTTTTAAGCTCCTTGCCAGTACTGGTTTTCAGTATTTTTTCCTTTGGCTTTGAATCTATTAAAATATTAGGATATCTCTCATAAACCGACTTAACTGATTTATTAATTAAATCGTTAAATGATGTCATTTCCTCAATTTTTTCAGGCAGCATAATATCAACAATACAGCTGGTATATCCTTTAGTATAGTTTATAACAATATTAATGTTTCTGTTTGGAAAGTTAACTTCAGCTCCTAAAGCATTGCGGATTATCACAAAGCGCATGCCAATTGATTTCACAGTGCCGACTTGTCCGTTTATTTCTACCATTTCGCCGATGTCAATAAGATTGGATATAATAAGGGTAAAGCCTGTTACCATATCCTGTACCATCCCCTGGGAGCCGAATCCGACTGCCAATCCGATCACTGTAGCGCTTGCTACGTAAGCGGTTAAAGAAATACCCAGAGTCTTTAAAATATATCCGACCAACAAAAAATATATAACAAATATCAGGATACTTGTAAATAAGCTGACAACAGACATTAATTTTGCTACAGATTTATCGGATATTGATTTTAAAATACTCCTGCTTATTCTTTTAATAATAATTACAAGCAGGTGGGCTCCTATTGAAATTAGAATTACTAATAATATCCGTCCCCATATATTTTCCGGGGCAATTAGGTTTTTTACAGGATTTATTAAAAAAGTTGATAAAAGGCTTATAACTTCCATTTTAAAATAATTGAATATTAATCCGAATTAAATATAAATATAAGGATTTGTTTCTTTATTTATGATAAAAAACTGGAGATGAAATGCCATAACTATTTTTGAATTACTATCCCGGTATTAGAAATAAATAATTTCACTGCAATTGCCAGGAGAATAATACCAAAAACTTTTTTGAGTATCAACAAACCTGCATCTCCTATCAGACTTTCGATTTTACTGGTCAGCCTTAACACAATATAGACAATAATCATATTCAATGCTAATGCGATGATTATACTATATAGGGAATAATCCGCCCTTAAAGAAATCAGAGTAGTAATTGATCCTGTACCTGCAATTAACGGAAAGGCTATGGGTATAATTGAAGAACCTGCAGGGGAATCTGTTTTAAATAACTTTATGCCAAGGATCATTTCAAGTGCAATAATGAATATAACAAACGAGCCCGCTATAGCAAAGGATGAGATATCAACACCAAACAACCCGAGGATTAATTTACCACCAAAAAGAAAAACTATAAGTATCAGAAATGATACAATTGTAATTTTCAGCGGAGGGACTTTATATCCATCATTTTTATACTTAATAATAACAGGCACGGAACCCGTAATATCTATTACGGCAAATAATACCATAAACACGGATATTATTTCAAATATAAGGGTTTGCATAGTTATTTTTAATTATATTATTTCAAAGTCTTGTTTAATCTTTAATAAGCTAATAATTTCATGAAATTCCGGAGATACATTTGTTAACAGAAATTTTTTTTGTTTTCGTTTTGCGAATTTTCTTAGTGTAACAAGTACATTCCCTCCGTAAGTATCAATAAATTCAAGTCCTTCAAGGTCAATAATAATATTATTGATTTTGGGATTTACTATGCTCCTGAGAACCTTAATCTTTACCCTGTTTGCATTTTTAACATTTATGCGTTCAATATTCTCAAAGGAGAAAATAGCATTTTTTTCTATTATATTTTTTTGGATCATTTTACAATTGTTGCTGATTAATCTAACTGATAATATATTAATCTTTCAGTTACCTAATAAGGTTCAAAATTGTTAATTTTTTTTAATATTTCAAATAGTTGCAACTCAGTTTATCAAAAATGCAGAAAACATATTTATACATAAATCAGGGCTATCCCAAATATACATTTTGCGTCATTGCCAACACACCAAAAAGTTAGTCGTCCCGCGTGTGGCGAGACGAAATCAGGTCCGCCCCGGATGGGGAAGCCTGCCGATAGGTATGGCATTCGTAATGATGGTAATTCTGCACCATCAAAGACTGCTGAGAATGAAAGGGAATCATTATCGATATCAGATACCATTATTTATATTATAGCATATTACTATTCGATATATCAGTTATCTTTATTTGTTAATTTTATCTGGTAAATAAATACCGGATTATTTAAGATACCATTAAAGTTGTTAGATGTTCAGAATTTTAAAAAGTCATAGCAGATTATTTTTTTTACTTTTAATATTTTACCTTAATGTTATTGGTTCTCAGGCACAATACAATACTTTTTCAGG
>CBFCXR010000277.1:0-2815 GCA_965602045.1 uncultured Bacteroidales bacterium
TACGGGTATCGCTAAATTTTTCATAGCAACAAAGTTAAATGATCCCGAAACGCCTGTTTAAAAATAGAAATACCAGGATTATAATATTAACAAATACTCCTATTTTTGAATCCGGCCAGCCCATTATGCAGAAAATGAGTGATAATATAGCTAAATAAAAGGCTAATGACTCCCAAAACAAAAGATTTAAAATAACTGTAATTCCGTTAAAAATAAATGTGAGTGATAGAAGCAGCCAGATAATTCCTATAATCCGTATACCAAAATCTGCTACATCTATTTTCCCATTAAAAATTGTTGTTTTATAAGTTATACCCTCAATTTCAGATATTCGCCAGAATACGATAAAACCTATAATATGGGCAAATCCGTGAATCATTAAATAAGCTGCAAAGATTATATTCATTTATTCGCTAATTAGATTATTATATATAATTCAGCAAAGTCTGTTTATATGATTACAGTATGAAAAATGTAAACCTGATAATATTCCGAATAACAAACTACATAAAACTTTTAAACTTAATACTATAATATTTTCTTTCTCTTCAGCATTTCATGAAAGTGCCGTGTCAATGTCTTTAATAATATCCTCGGCATTCTCTACACCTACTGAAAGGCGAATGAGGCCATCCTTGATACCCAGTGCCAGACGCTCTTCTCTTGTACAATTATAATAACTTATAGTTGCCGGATGTGTTATAAGTGATTCGACTCCTCCCAGACTAGGTCCTATATTAATAACTTCAAGACGGCCTAAAAAATTTAATACATACTCAATATCGTCCTTAACCTCAAAAGAAACAACTCCTCCGAATCCTATCATTTGCTTTTTGGCAACATCGTGATGAGGATGACTGCTTAATCCGGGATAATATACCCGTTTAACATTTGGATGATTTTCAAGGTATTCCGCTACAATTTGACCATTCTCGTTTATACGTTTCATGCGAAGTTCAAATGTTTTTAATCCTCTTATTAACAAGTATGCTGAATTCGGATCAATAACTCCACCTGTTATTTTAAGATATTCACGAATGGGTGAGGTTAATTCCTTTCTCCCAAGTACAACCCCACTTAGCAAATCGTTATGACCGCCAAGATATTTGGTGCAGCTGTGAATTATAAGATCAACACCATATTCCAGTGGTTTTTGGTTATAAGGTGTGGCGAATGTACTGTCAGATATTATAAGTATATCTTTATCTTTGAATATGCCAATTAATTTTTCAAGATCCATTATATTCAGATAAGGATTTGTTGGCGATTCGGAAAAGAAAACTCGTGTGTTTGACTTTATTGCATTTTTCATTGCCTCGTAATCGCACATTTTGACAACTGTACATTCGATGTTAAACCTGTCAAGGCATGTTTGACAAAAATCCAATGTGCGCTTATATGCGTCATCTGTTATTATAATGTGATCACCTGATTGAAGTAATGCAAATAGTGAAGTAGTTATGGCACTCATACCTGATGAAAATAATACAGCATCATCAGCATCTTCAAGTTCTGCCAGTTTTCTTTCTGCGGCAAACTGCGTAGGGTGACCGTAGCGTCCGTACTCAAATCGATCAAGATCTCCCCTGGCAAGCTTCTTAATTTCATCAATATTCTTAAAGATAAATGTTGAGGACTGTACTATAGGTGTAGTAATTGATCCGTACTCATTATAACGAATTTCACCTGCATGGACCGACTTTGTGGAAAAACCCAGTTTTCTATTTCTTTTCATATGAAATATACCTTTTTTAATTTTGATAAAGAATATTAATTAATGAAGTAAAATGGAGAAAATCTGATAAAACAAATTGCTCCCTGAAAACATATTATAATTTTATAAATAACAGTATTGAAAAATTATATAAATCTATTAAAAAATTAAATCAACACAAACTGGATTTGACTAAATAAAAACAAATCAGGTAATTATATTTGGTGTTAAATATTATTACTATAACCAGTAGTTGTGAATTAGATCTGTATGCTAATTTTGCGACATATTACAAATTAACCTGAATACCCTTCTCGAGTAAGTATTCCTTTACCTGTTTGATACTTAAGATACGGTAATGAAAAACCGATGCTGCCAGTAAAATTTGTGCATTACCCTTAACAACTCCATCATAGAAGTGTTGCAGTTTTCCTGCCCCGCCGGAAGCGACAACAGGTAAATTTACTGCATCTGAAACAGCTCTGGTAAATTCTAAATCATAGCCTGTCTGAGTGCCATCTCCGTCCATACTGGTGGGTAGAATTATGCTTGCGCCTAGCTTCTCACATTCTTTTGCCCAGGCAATAGCATCCTTTTCAACGGCTTTTGTCCCGCCACTAACAACCAGTTCGAATCCTGAGGGCATTTCTGCATTTCTTTCTGCATCAATAGCTATTGTAATTCTTTGAGAACCAATTTTTTTTGCTGCCAGTTTTATCAATTCAGGATTTTTAACAGCGGCGCTGTTCATTGATATTTTATCAGCGCCAGCTTCAAGAACCATTTCAATATCTTCAAGAGAGGATATACCTCCCCCTACTGTCAATGGAATATCAATAACCGAAGAAACATTCTTTACCCACTCAAGTCTTGTTTTCCGGTTTTCCAGAGTTGCAGCTATATCGAGCATAGCTAGTTCGTCAGCACCTTCACTTTGATAAAATGCAGCATTTTCCACAGGATCTCCAGCATCTTTTAAATCTATAAAGTGAATACCCTTTACTACCCTGCCATCTTTCATATCAAGACATGGCATTATTTTTACTTTATTCATATTTATTAGTTAAGTATTTTTTAAGAATTTATTGGTTGCCTGACAAA
>CBFCXR010000278.1:0-2803 GCA_965602045.1 uncultured Bacteroidales bacterium
TTTAACCGGAGATAGTCACAATAGTGCATATATTAATAAAAATCCACCACCAAATTAATTAGGGGACAGCACTCTTATTGATCGTTGACCTTCCCTATCATATTAAAAGTAAATGGCCGTTTTTGCTATGAATATTCTATTAATCAATGAAATATCTTATAGCTATAATTTCAGTTTGTAAGTTGTTTACTCAAATATTCCAATTATTACGATATTTTATTTTCATTTTAATATTTTTGCCATCATTTTTAATTCAGAAAAAAAATAACAATTAATATCAAAGAATGAATAACATTCCCTTAAAAATTATTTTTTTTTATTGTGCAAATAGTACTAGTCCGGATGAAGTCGCAAAATTTGATAAAATTGATAAGGGGATTGAGCTGACAATGATTAGCCTGCCCTGTTCAGGTAAAGTAAATCTTTTATATTTATTAAAAGCAATTGAAACCGGAGCTGACGCAGTGATTTTACTGACATGCCTCACAGGTAGCTGTCAGTTTCTTGAAGGTAACTTACGAGCCCAAAAACGTGCCGATGCAGTGAATTCAATTCTTAAAGAAGCAGGACTGGGGAATGACCGGATAATACTTATCCAGAATTCTGAAAATAATAATGCGGATCATATTATATCGGAAATTCTGAAAAAGCTTGATAAAATCAGGAAATCACTTCAGCTAAAAAAAGAAACCGTTTAGAAGATAAATTAAATGAATAAAAAAAATATACTGAAAACTAAGATTGAAAAAGGAGAATTTATTGTTACCGCCGAATATTTACCAAAATCCGGAACATCAATTTCTATTCTTGAAACTTTAAAGAACTGTGGCGCACAGATTATTAATGTTTCAGATAATCCTGATGGACCGGTGATGTCAAGTTTGGCTGCCTCAGTATTATTACATAATTCCGGAGTAGAACCTGTCTTTCAGATTGTAACCCGCGACCGCAACCGTATTGCACTGCAAGCAGACATACTGGGAGCTGCGTCATTAGGTATTAGAAATATTTTATGCCTGTCAGGTTATCACCAGTCACTTACAGGGATGCCAGAATCTTCAAATGTTTATGATATTGATTCTATTCAATTGATTGATACAATATCCCACATGAATAATGAGGGAGTCCTGATGGATGGTTCAAAAATTGAAGGTGATTTTTCCATGCTTGTTGGAGCAGTTGCTAATCCATACCTCAGGCCTCTTGAACTTAACATTTTACGTACGGCCAAGAAAACAGAAGCCGGGGCGAAGTTCATACAAACCCAGGCTGTATTTGACACTGTACTGTTCCAGGAATGGCTCGATGCAGCCGATAAAGAGGGCCTTACAAAAAGAACTGCGATCATAGCAGGTGTTTATCCATTGTCAGGCTATGACGAAGCAGTGGAGCTTTGTGAAAAACATACGGATTTTTATATCTCTGAAGAGCTAATGACCAGGTTAAAAGATGCCGGCGATGAAGAAGCACAGAAAAATATGGGCATGACAATATGCACTGAAATAATTAAAAAAATTAAAGGAATGAAAGGCCTGAAAGGTATACATATAATCTCAGGGGGAAAAGAAAATATCATCTCTGATTTGATATCTGCAGCAGGCTTGTAATAGATAAAAAATGCCGGAAAAATATCATATAGAAACAACTCATATTCCTCCAAGATTACCGCGTATAGGAAAGTACGGCGTTGTCGACTGGAGGGAAGATTGCGCAAGATGCCATAATTGTGTAAAAAAAGCCTGTATTTATGATAAATATCGTGAGGAGAGCAAATTCATAAGAAGCCTGGATGGTATTCATACGTTATATTTCGAATGTATGGGCTGTTTTTCATGTGTTCAGAATTGTACCAAAGGAATATTGCGTTTAGCTGTTAACTCAGAGTATAAAAGTTTAGGCAACAAATACTGGGAACCGGAAATATTAAAGACAACATGGTTACAGGCTGAAACCGGACAAGTGCCGGTCTCCGGCGCCGGATACGGAGGCAAATTTTCAGGTCATGGATTTGACTCGATGTGGACCGACATGTCAGAAATTGTGCGCCCTACCCGCGATGGTATTCACGGACGTGAATATATAAGCACTTCCGTGGATATTGGGAAAAAACCTTCTTATCTCACTTTCGATGAAGGCAAAATGTCATCTGACATTTCTTCCCTAATATCAATACCCTTTCCTGTTATTTTTGATTTGACATCCACAAAACACACTCTTCCCAGGCTCGAGCCATTCATTATCGAAACAGCAAAAAGAACAGGACTTATTGCATTAATTGATTCAAAAAAATGGGAAGCCCTTAATAATTACGATGAAAAATACTTAACCCACATTGCTTTTCATTTAAGTCCTGATGGCCCTGATATCCCAAAGGAGATACTAAATAAAACCAGGTTGGTTGAGATCCCCGATAACTATGATGTTAAAAAACGCATTAACAGAATAAGGGGCAGTAATGGCGAAATTGTTATCTCTGTGAGGGTGCCGCTAACTCCTGCCAGCATCGAACGGTCAATAGAACTTATAAATTCAGGTGTTGATGTATTGCATCTTGTGGCAGATTTAAACGGAGATGAATTAGATGCAAAAAATCCCCGGTTCATTAAAGATATTATCAGGGATATTCACGGACGCCTGATTAAAAATGAGAAAAGAGATGAGGTTACAATAATTGCCGGCGGAGGTATAGGGTTGCCGGAGCATTTAGCTAAAGCAATGATTTGCGGGGCTGATCTGGTTTCTATTAATCTTCCTTTATTAATTGCTCTTGAATGCCGGCTATGTGATAATTGTAAACCTGGTG
>CBFCXR010000279.1:0-2791 GCA_965602045.1 uncultured Bacteroidales bacterium
CGCCCTTATTAACTGATATATTGCCGTCAGAGCTTGTTGTCGCCCCTGTTACAAGATATCCTTTATCAGCAGTCCGGACAATACATTTTGCTCCTTCATTTCCCGTTCCACCAAGGCACTTCTGCCATAACAAATTACCTGAATTGTCTAATCTTACCACCCAGAAATCATCTTCACCATGGTTTCCCGATACATCGCCATCATTGCTCCATGTTCTTCCGGTTAATATATAACCATCATCCTCAGTTAGCCTGATACTTAATCCAGAATCATTACCACTTCCACCCAGACATTTTTGCCACTGTATTTCTCCTGAACTACTAAGTTTTACAGTCCAAAAATCATATTCCCCGTGATTGCCTGTTACATCGCCGTCATTGCTCCTTGATTGTCCGGTAAAAATATATCCTCCATCCGTTGTTTGTATGATCCAATTCGGGTCTTCATCATTACTTCCGCCAAGACATTTTTCCCATTCTAAAGTGCCTGCACTGTTAAGTTTTACAATCCAGATATCCGTCCCTCCATGAAGGCCTGTTACATCTCCGTCATTACTTCTTGTATTTGCGGCTATAATACATCCACCGTCGGAGGTAGCTGCCATAAATTCTATATGTTCAATATCACTGCCACCAAGAGAGTTCTGCCACTGGATAGTACCGGTATTATCCAGTTTTACGACCCAGGCATCTTCATCTCCATTATGTCCTGATACATCACCATCAATGCTAAATGTATGACCAGCGACAAAATATCCGCTACCATCTTTAGCTTCTGCTAAACCTTTTGACCACTCATTATCGGACCCTCCCAGACATACTTCCCATTCAATACCAATGGACTTAGTTTCTAAATGAATTTCACTACCATATTCATATCCTTTGGAATTTCTGGCACATGCTTTTACATAATAATCAGTGTTAGGTAGCAGATCTTTCAGCATACTTGAGAATCTTAGTGTATCAGATGTTTTTTCAGAACTGGTATATGAATCAGGTGTTGTAAAGTTTATTTTTGTTGACCAGCAATGTCCGTACTCAACAGATTCTTCTTCACCAACGTCAAGTATGGTTCCATATACAATAGCATAAGTAGATCTTATATCCGTAATATCAATGGTTTGAACCCTTATTAATCTTTTGATGTCCAATTTTTCACATGAAAGAATAAACCACAAACCAAATATTGTGGATAAAGAACAAATAACGAAAAGTATTGTCTTTATAACCTTCTTAAAAGATTCTTTATTCATATACAATATTTTATTTTTCCTTCTTTATAAAGATAAAATCACCTCCTTCATCACCGACATTTCTAATCTCACCATACTGTGGAACTACATCACTATTATTAATAACTGCAATCCTGAAACTGGAAAACAATTGCTCTGAAGAAATATATTTTTCATTATTTTCAGCCAGCCTGTTAGTCAGATATTTTACAAATGCGCTCCTGTCAGGTACCTTTGTGAGCGTTCCGCTTGTCATTGCTTTGCGGCTCTTCATATCATAAAGCATTTGAATAGCTCTGGAAGACTCCATAGATACAGATCTTGTTTTGAAAATAGCACCGCCAAAACAGGCATCGGCTACTAACAGGGTATGTTTTGATTTAATTTCCTTCAAATAATCGCATAATGTAGAGTTACGAAACCATTTTGCTTTTCTGTTCATTCGTGCATCCGAAGGTAACCAGTAGCCGACATTTGCTTCCTGATCCCACCAGCCGTGGCCGGCATAGAAAATTAAAAGATTATCATCTTCAGTTATTTTAATTGCTAATTGATCCAGTGCATCATAGATATCAGCTATTTTTGCGTTTTTAATAATCTTAACATTTTCTTCTTCGAAATAATATTCAGAAACAAGTAAATCATACAGATTTTCTGCATCATGTATAGGATTATCCAGGTTTGTGAAATTCGGATCTTCATATTTATCGATTCCTATAAGTAATGCGTAATAATCACCATGAATTTTAAGTTGTACCGAGCCTTCAGATGATTTAAGTAAATAATCAACTACCAGGTTTTTTTCGGAAAAATTATTCTCGTTATCAACGGCAGTTATACTAATTTCATTATTTCCTATTTTCAGGGGGATCTGATGTACAAAAAGCCCGTCTTCAGGAAGTTCATAAAATTCATTATTAATAAATATTTTGTTAATACCACTTTCAGTATCAACTACTTTGCCAATAATTTTTATTTCTGACTTTTTAGAATTAAGTTCATTATTTTTATCAAATCTGGGAGAAATTATTGTAATTTCCGGAGAAGTTGTATCTCGTATAGGTTCCACTTTAATTATATTGTCAATATGTATTAGTGTTCTTTTGCTTTTTACCTGCTGTGCTTCGAGTATAGAAAAACCGTATAATAATATCCAGATAATAAATATTATCTTAATTTTTTTCAGGGCAAACATAATTAGATTCATGGCTTTTAAAATTTATATTTCAATGATAACACGGGTGAGTCGGTTGTTGAATCAAAATAAAATCCGGTTTTTACATTATTTCCGCTTTTTCTTTTATTTGCTTTGTTCTTTCGAATTGCAACTAAACTTGCTGTCCCTAAATCAATTACCCATATCGCCGCAGCTGATATTGTAAAAATATTGGAATATAATTTTTGCTTTTCAGCATTATCGTAATAAGTATTAATTTTATTCCTATCCTCAGTAGTACTATATTTATCATAATTTGAAGATGCCTGGTGGTTATAATATACTGAGGTGGCAATACATCCTGCCCCGGCAACTCCAATAAGCCAATATGGCTTTTTGTTTGA
>CBFCXR010000280.1:0-2740 GCA_965602045.1 uncultured Bacteroidales bacterium
AAGAAAAACTGTGTCCGTCGTACTTAAATAATCCCTTATCCCAGGTTCCAATCCAGATATTTCCATCGGTATCTTCTAATAATGATATGATAATATTACTGTTAAGGCCATCATCTGAGGTATAATTTTTAAAATCTTTTCCATCAAAGCTGTTTAATCCTCCCTCCTCAGTTGCCAACCAGTATTTCCCCTTTTTATCCTTAATAATATCCCAGATAATATTATTTGTTAATCCGTTTTCTGTAGTGTAGTTTATTAATGTATCTTTTGTAATTACAGTCAGTCCTTTGGCTGTGCCCAACCATACATCCCCGTTATCATCAATATAGCTTGATAATATCCTGTTGCTTTTTAATCCGTTTTCTTCAGTATAATTATAAACTGTATCTCTTGTTACTTTTGAAATTCCGTCATATCTTGTGCTGATCCAGATATTCCCGTGATGATCATCAAATATTTTCCCAATCTTACTGTTACTTACTAAACCGTTTTCAGTATTATAAATAAGAAATTCTTTTCCGTTAAACTTAGCAACACCGCCATCTTCAGTACCTATCCAGATATTTCCTTTTGAATCTCCAAAAAGACAACTTATATCATTGCCTGGCAAACCATCTTCAATTCTATAATTTTTAAAATTATATCCATCAAACTTTGAAACTCCATTTTGAGTACCAAACCATATATATCCTTTTGAATCCTGAATAATATCAGTTATATAATTTGAAGGTAATCCGTCTTTAATTGAATAATTATCAAATGGTATTTTTTGGGAATAAGAGACGATGCAGACAAATAATATTAGTATAGATAAAATGTATTTATACATGAATCGTAGTAGATATTATACTTAGTATAAATATATGAAAATAATACAAAGAGGAGGGTATTTTTATATGTGAATATTTTCAAATATAATTAACAAGCTTTTTATAAGCTGTGAAAACCTTAAAATATAGTGAAATTAGCGAACTTAAATATTGCAAATAACAGTAAATTACTTTTTGGCAAGCTCGTCTCTGGCATTATCAATGTTAAACAGATCATGTGCGGGCCAGTCTTTCACATTCCTTACAGTAGTAAACATCATTTTGGAAACTTCATTATGAATCCTGGATTTTCTTTTTGTACTTGTATTCATTAATACTATCCAGTTTATACCATTTTTATTTCGTATAATTATTGCCGAAGTACCTGCTAATGTTCCTGTGCGCCACCATGTTCCATATCCGTCTGTCCCCCGCCATCCAATGAGTTTTTTGGTTCGTTTATTAGACTTCGTCATTAATTTAATAGATTCATCTGATAATATATCCGGCTTATTAGAGAAGCCGTCAATGGCAACAATTAATTTCATCAGTTCAGGCGCAGAGGCTACCCATCCTCCGGCTGCACTAAGCAACCCGATATTATTACCTCCGTAAACCTGAGGCATTAATTCGCCGGAACCATCAAATGAATAGCATTTATTATCCTTACTAAGCACATAGTAACAAACTTCATTATGATACTTTTCTTTATAAGAACTTTTTCCTATATGCATATCATAAATTCCAAGAGGATGAAGTATGGCAAATTGAACATAATCCTCATATTGCATACCTGTTACAACTTTAATTATTTCGCCTAAAACAGCATATCCGAAATTTGAGTAGCAATATTTTGTGCCGGGATTATAATCCAGATTTTTCTGCAATGAATACTGAATTATTGTCTCAATACCGGCAGGTGGATTAACATTCATTTTTTTAGCTATTGACAAGGACTGGAAAAGCGGATCTGATTTCTTATTATTCCAGCCTGCTGTATGATTCAGCAAATTGAGAATAGTAATCTGTTCAACTCTTTTATCTTTATAATTCAGATATACAGGATCATTTAATATTCCGGTTTTACCAAATACTTTATCGCTGATCGCAATTCTTCCTTCTTCAATAAGTTTCATTATTGTTACCGCTGTAATTAATTTGGAAACACTGGCGATTCTAAAAACATGCTTTGGTTCTGCAGGTATTTTGCTTCTTTCATCAGCCCATCCAAAGCCTTTAGCATATACAAGTTTTCCATTTTTAGAAATAGCTACTGAAGCTCCTTTGATGCTTTTTTTGTTTAAGAATTGCCTGAATATTCTGTCAATCTCATCAGTTGAAGGATCAGATGAGAGATCGTTTGTTAGTCTAAATGATATAGGCGTAATTTCAGTTATGGGTATATTTCTGTTGCTTTCTCCCTTATAGGAAAAAGATATTGCAATTTCTCCGAAAAAGAGAATAATGAACAATGCGATAATTAATAATCTTTTATAATTCATACCTTAATAAATAAATCTCGTAAACAGTTCGCCCGGAGTTTTGTTTAAAGCCCGCAAAAGTAATTCTTTTTTTTGAATTGATGTGCTTCTGAAAATATTGATATTAATGTTTAAAATTATAAATTAATTTTTCATTTAACAACTCTTAAATAGTTAATGTAGAGTGTATTGTGTTAATAACCTTGCTTCAATATACTCATAAAACTGTTAATAAGTCAAAGAGACTTATCAATTATTTGAGTTTGTTCGTCAAACTTAATAATGAGTACAAAGTAAAAAATGATATTTTCATAAAATTCTTAATATTGTTAAAAACTTATTTTTGTCACTGTTGAAAACTTTTTCAATAAATATGATTTTTTTCATAAAAATTCATGCCTGTGTTATAGTAAACACTGGAATAATTTTGTAATTAATATTATCTGATAT
>CBFCXR010000281.1:0-2717 GCA_965602045.1 uncultured Bacteroidales bacterium
ATTTATTAACTTTCCTTAGGCATTATATGTGCTTGATGAAGTATCTCCTCCCCTGCCTGTCCAGTTTGTGTGAAAGAATTCCCCTCTCGGTTTGTCAGTTCTCTCATAAGTATGAGCTCCAAAATAGTCACGTTGTGCCTGTAAGAGGTTAGCAGGCAATCTTTCCGACCTGTATCCGTCATAATATGCAAGAGCAGTAGAAAATGCAGGTACAGGTATGCCGTTCAGAGCTGCAGTTGATACAACTTCCCTCCAGCCGTCTTGTGCTGAAATAACTATATCTTTAAAATAAGGATCAAGAAGCAGATTTTCAAGATCCGGATTTTTATCAAATGCTTCTTTAATTTTTCCCAGGAAAATCGAACGGATAATACAACCTCCCCGCCACATTAAAGCAATACCTCCGTAATTAAGATTCCACCCAAATTCTTTTGCTGCAACCTTCATTAAAACATAACCCTGGGCATATGAAACTATTTTTGATGCATAAAGTGCTTTTTTAATTTTTTCTATAAAATCTTTCTTATCACCTGTAAAATTCATCATAGATCCTGACAGAATTTTTGAAGCTTTTACCCTTTCCTCCTTTTGTGCTGAAAGACAACGGGCAAAAACAGCTTCGCCGATTAATGTTAACGGAACACCATGATCCAGGGCAGCTATACCGGTCCATTTACCTGTGCCTTTTTGTCCTGCTGTATCAAGAATTCTCTCAACCAAAGGTTCCCCATCTTCATCTTTAAATGCTAAAATATCCCTGGTAATTTCTATAAGATAACTATCCAACTCACTATTATTCCAATCACTAAATACGGCGTGCATCTCATCCGCACTCATTTTAAGCAATTCCTTCATAATGTAATATGCTTCACATATTAGCTGCATGTCTCCGTATTCAATACCATTATGAACCATCTTAACAAAATGTCCGGCACCATTCTCACCAACCCAATCACAACAAGGCGAGCCATCATCAACCTTGGCTGCAATATCCTGGAATATCGGTTTGACGTGATTCCATGCTGCTTTAGAGCCTCCGGGCATAATTGAAGGTCCCTTCAACGCACCTTCTTCTCCTCCTGATACGCCTGTACCTATATAAAGTAATCCCTTACTTTCAACATATTCAGTCCTTCTGTTTGTATCCGGAAAATGGGTATTACCTCCGTCAATAATTATATCACCTTTGTCCAAATGCGGTATAAGCATTTCAATAAAAGCATCAACAGCTTTTCCGGCTTTAACCAGTAAAATAATTTTTCTGGGTTTTTCAATGGATTTTACAAATTCCTCAATTGAATGGGTTCCAATAATATTCTTGCCCTTACCCCTGCCGTCGACAAACTTGTCCACTTTCTCAACTGTACGGTTAAAAACTGCAACAGTATAACCTTTACTTTCCATATTTAATACAAGATTCTCTCCCATTACGGCGAGTCCGATTAATCCAATATCTGCTGTCTGTTTCATATCTGTGTTTTTAAAATTAATATTATGTTTTCTAGTAAATAGTATATAAAAATAAATTACACGTTAGTCATTTAATGTTTATCCTCAATTAAATAAAATACTTCCAATTAAATCCGGATTACTCTGTTTTGAATCCCATTCTTCGTAACACCCTTTCAACTTCCTTGTCTTTGTTGCTAAGTTTAACAGTAAAAGATGAAAACTCTCTCCTTAAAGGGTAATCCTCCCTTTGCTTTTCAAAAGTACCAGGTGATTGCCTCATTCGCTTATTATCTTCCATTATATTGTAAGTGGCAATAACAGCTTCTGCAATAATATCTTCATATGATTTTGTTTTATTATTTATGCTAATCACAGTATTATCATGTAAAAGTTTATTATCAGGTCTCCAATTTTCAATTCCCAGATTGAAAAATTTACTTACGGCCTGAACGCTCATAGCGGTTCCATTTGCTTTACCGTCGGCAGAATATCCTGCAATATGTGCTGTGGCAATATCTGCCAAATCAAGTAACTCATTATCTATTTCAGGTTCTCCTTCCCATACATCTATAACTGCCCCGGCAATCTTCCCTGATTTTAATGCATTTTTCAAAGCATTTGTATCAGCTACTGCTCCACGTGATGTGTTAATTACAAAGGAATCATGATTAGTCTGCTCCAGCAATTTATCATCAATCATGTGATATGTTTTGTCCTCTCCGCTCATGTTTAAAGGAACATGAAATGTGATAATATCGCAATCACGTAATATTCCTTCAAGTGTGACAAAGCCGCATGGACTTTCATTTCTCATTCTCGGAGGATCATTCAATAGAACATTTATACCCAGATATTCTGCTAAACTTACTACTTTGGTTCCTACATGGCCCACGCCTATAACTCCCAATGTCTTATTTCTTAAAGAAAAACCATGTTTACGGGATAATGTAACTAAAGCTGAAGCAACATACTGTTGTACTGATGAAGAATTACATCCGGGCGCATTTGTCCAGATAATTTTCTGTTTTTTACAATAATCAGTATCAATATGATCAAATCCAATAGTTGCAGAGGTGATAAATTTCACATTTGAACCATCAAGTAAATCCCTGTTACATTTAGTGCGCGTTCGAATAAATAACGCATCGGCATCTTTAACTATCCTGCTTGTTATCATTTTCCCAGGGTAATATTCAATATCAGCATAAGGTTCTAAAACACCTTTTAAGTAAGGAATTTTATTATCTGCTATGATTTTTATTCTA
>CBFCXR010000282.1:0-2709 GCA_965602045.1 uncultured Bacteroidales bacterium
GAAAGCGCAGATAAAAAAGTTATTGTACCTAAATCAGATATAGGAAGTACATGGCTTTCGGATATCGGCTATAATGATTCGGGATGGCAGTTATGTTCCGGTTTGCCGGGTGGTATCGGCTATGAAAAGAACTCAGGCTACGAGTACCTTATTACCCTGGATGTTGGTAACGACATGCATGACGACGGAGGCGATCCAAATACATCCTGCTATATCCGTATCCCTTTTAATCTTACAGATGAAGATTTATCTTCCATTAATACACTTGTACTTAGTATCAGATATGATGATGGTTTTGTAGCTTATCTGAACGGAACAAAAGTCGCAGAAAATAACGCGCCCGGGACATTATCCTGGAACTCGGCTGCTTCTGGCGGTCATGAGGCAAGTTCCGCTGAAACATTCTACATTACCGATTACATAGGCGATTTGTCTGAAGGCTCAAACCTATTAGCTATACATGGATTAAATTTAAAAACATCAAGTTCTGACTTTATTATCATGGCAGAACTCCAAGCAAGCGAACAAACTTCTGCAGGAAATTCTTCTCCAAATGCAATAATGTATTCAGATGAAATTACATTAAATGAATCCAGCCATATAAAAGCCCGTACTTTCCTTGATGGTGAATGGAGCGCTTTAAGTGACAGATTCTTTATTATTCCGGATAATTTTTACGATTTAAAAATTACTGAAATTCATTATCATCCTTTTGCACAGGATACAATCAGCAGCGGGGAATTTGAATTTGTGGAACTTAAAAATACAGGAACATCAACTTTGGATTTAGGAGGATTACAGCTCATTAAAGGCGTTGAATATGAATTTCCTCCCGAAACCGAACTAAAACCGAAAGAATTTATTGTTCTTGCATCAAATAGTGATTACTTTTTTGATAGATACGGCTTTCTGCCTTTTGATGATTACGGAGGACAACTCAGTAATAATGGCGAATGGGTTGTTCTTATTAGTAACTTAAATGACACTCTTTGCTCATTTATCTACGATGATGAAAATGGCTGGCCGCTATCCCCCGATGGCCTCGGAAATTCTTTGGTGCCCACTAATATTAATCCGGAAAACGACCAGAAAAGTCCGGATTACTGGCGTGCATCTTATGCAGTGGGAGGTTCTCCGGGAGCCGATGATCTTATTACCGGAAATGATCCGGTAGAGAAAATTACTGCCATTGAAAACTTTACACTTAGCCAGAATTATCCGAATCCATTCTCCGGAGTAACCTATATAAATTACCGGTTGCCAAGTGACGCACAAGTACAGCTATCTGTTTATAATATTATTGGACAAAATGTTATTACATTAGTAAATAAGAGACAGTCTGCCGGTTTATACCAGGTTGAATGGAACGGGATTAACCAGAATAATAATAAGGTAACAAATGGTATTTACTTCTACAGGATTGCTATAAAAAGTCAGCATCAAAATAAAGTTATTACCAGGAAAATGATGATTATGAATTAACTTTGTCTCGTAATAGCAATAGTTGACTATATATAAAAATAAACCCGGCAAATCGCCGGGTTTGTTTTTTACAGGATGTTAGCATATATAATTTCAGGTATTATATTATTCCAATCCTTCAATTGTTTTGAATATTTCAATTTTGAAATATGGTTTATCTTTTGCAGGCAGAAAGTAACTTTACGCAACCCTACTCTGAGAATTTTCATCATTATAAGTAAAATCAAGAGAATATTTATTAACTAAAAACTATCTAAAAATGAGGAAATTATATTTCAAGATTTGGCTGGTGCTGATAATAGCTATAATGGCTAATTCATTCAGTATTAGGTGCCAGGATTCTATCGATAATAAAATAAGAATTATGGACCTGAAATTAGAGCTGCTTGATTCAAAACTTGAGCTCCTTGACTCCAAAATGAAAACATGGGAAACCAAACCTAAAGAATTGGATCTCAGGCTAAGTGACCTGGACCTGGATTTCAGGGAACTGGAATCAAAGCTTCTAACGCTTAATTTTAATCCTGATGATATTAATTACAGGTTTTCAGTTCTGGATTCAGTATTACAAAAGCAACAAAAAAATATTGCGAAGCCAAAAAATACTGATATCGCAACCATTAGTATGGATACGATGAGGCCTGAATCCTCTAAAGCCGTAATATCGCTAAATCCCGTACGTATATTTGAAGGTACATTCCAACTCTCATATGAGTTTGTAGTAAATTCCAGAAATTCCGTTGATTTCTCGGGATTAGCAACATATGCAACTGATGAAGGAATTTCCAGAGTTTATTTAAGGAATCAGGAGTTGAGTTATTACAATTCATCAACAAGTACTTATGATCCCTATACCAGCAAAAATATCTATGGCTTTGGTTCCATCGTTCAATGGAAAAATTATTTACTGGCACCGGTAAATCCAAAACACAGGGCACCTATCGGATTATATGCTGCACCAAGTTTAATGTATCGAAGGTTATGGATAAGCGGATTTGAAACAAAGTTAATCAATGATGTAATTGAAAATGTGGAAATAACTCAGAAACTTAATGTCTTTGCCGGTGGCGTAATTATAGGTATGCAAGTTAGTTTTGTCAAATCAATAACACTTGATATTTATGCCGGTGGAGTAATGAGATTAAGCATGTATGATAGTGAATTAGGATTTACAAAATACAAAAAATGGGATAATATAGATTTCTCAGGTGTTTTACCAGCTGGTGG
>CBFCXR010000283.1:0-2700 GCA_965602045.1 uncultured Bacteroidales bacterium
ACCGGTGAGCCAACACCCGAAAGAGGCGGCCGGAGTAAAACCTTTTATAAGATAACACCTGAAGGAAAATAGGCACTTAAAGAGGCAATGGAAATGTATCAGAAGATTTGGGGAAATGTTGATGGTTTATCTTTTGAAAGTAAGCAAAACTGAGATGTATATAAAACCGCCCAAAATAGCAGAGTGAATCATTCATCTATTAGTACGCTCCGGTAACAGACAAACTTTAATGGGTGATCTCGAAGAAGAATATCATTATATCTGTAGCGAAAATGGAAAATTTCATGCAAATCTATGGTACATTGGACAGATCTTTAATCCTTTAATTAATTTTATCAGAAGTCATACTTTATGGAGTGTAATTATGTTTAAAAATTACTTAAAAACGGCCTTAAGAAATATTAAAAAGCACAAAACTTTTTCTTTTATTAATATTTTCGGATTGGCTCTTGGTATGGCAGCCTGCAGCCTTATTCTTTTATGGGTGCAGGATGAACTTAGTTACGATAGTTATCATAATAATCTTGATAATTTATACAACGTTGTGCTTAACGTTGAAGGTGAATGGTGGAGTTCCAGTAATTGGGCTTTATCCCCTATACTAAAACAGCAATATCCGGAAGTTGAAAGAGCTACCAGATATGCTGTTAGATCAAGGCTCATAAAATATCAGGAAAGTAGTTTTTATGAATCAGGAGCCTTTGTTGATGAAGATTTTTTTGAGATGTTTACATATCAGTTTATTAAGGGAAAGCCGGAAACAGCGTTATCGACAATCAACTCAATTATTCTTACTGAAGAGACGGCAATAAAATATTTTGCATCTGATGAGCCGATTGGTAAGGTTTTGACAATGAATAATGAAACTAAATTAACTGTAACCGGTATTATTGAAAATGTGCCGTCTAATTCTACTTTCCAGTTTAATTTTCTTGCTTCGGTTAGACTATTTGGAGAAGAAAGATTAAATAGCTGGGCGGTTGAAAGCACATCATATCTTCTCCTAAAAAAGAATACCCAAACTGAAAGTTTCAGAGAAAAAATATCTGGTATTGTAATGAAATATGATACCAGAACACAGCAAAAAGTTGAGGTTTTCCTTCGTCCTTATAATCGACTTCATCTTTATTCCTTGAGTGGAACGGGAACTATTTTGTACGTTTACATTTTTTCTGTAATTGCCTTACTTGTCTTACTTATTGCCTGTATTAATTTTATGAATTTGGCTACTGCAAGAGCAAGAAACCGGGCAAAAGAGATCGGAATGAGAAAAGTTGTGGGAGCGGCAAAAACAAATATTATAAGACAGTTTCTTTGTGAATCGATAATTTTATCTTTTGTTGCATTAGTGTTCGCAATAATATTGGTTAAACTTTTTCTCCCAGCCTTTAATACTCTTTCCGGTAAACAATTGTTTTTAAATATCTCAAGCAATCTATCCCATATAATTGGATTAATAGGTATGACATTGTTTACAGGATTTGTTTCCGGTAGTTACCCCGCTCTTATCCTTTCATCTTTTAAACCAATAAATGTGTTGAAAACGTCTTTGAGTTCCGGTTCAAGCAAATCAGTGTTTAGAAAAATTCTGGTTGTGAGCCAATTTACTGCTGCAATTGTATTAATTATTAGCACAGTGGTCGTCTATAAACAGCTAAATTTTATCAGAAATAAAAATTTGGGATTTAACAGAGAACACATAGTAATAATTCCACTAAATGAATTGTTAGGTCAAAACTATCAATCTTATAAAAATGAGATTAAACAAAATCCAAATATTTTAAATGTAACAACTGCATCAAATGTTCCGACAAGTATAGGAAATATTAATCCGGTTTACTGGGAAGGACAAACCAAAGCAAATTATAAAACTATTAACTGGGTTGCGGTTGATTATGATTATTTTGATACATTTGAAATGAACATAATTGACGGAAGGAAATTTTCGAAGGAGTATTCTACTGACCTTCAAAATTATATCGTTAATGAAGAGGTTGCTAAACTGATGGGTTTTGAATCAGTCGTTGGAAAAATGTTTTCACTCTGGGAAAATGAGGGTCAAATAATCGGTGTTGTAAAGAATTTTCATTCCCGGTCTTTACACAATGAAGTTGTTCCCGTTGTATTTACTATTGATCCGAACTGGCGCTGGAGCCTTTCCAGAATCTTTGTTAAAATAAAACCAAGTAACATATCAGAAACTATAGATTATTTGCAGAGTACTGCTACTAAATTTGCATCTGATTACCCGTTTAATTATTCTTTTCTTGATGAACATTTTGACAGGCAGTACCAGGGTGACCGGCAAATCGGAACCATTTTTAAGTACTTCAGCTTTATTGCTATATTCATATCCTGTCTCGGATTGTTTGGAATGGCAGCCTATATGGTTGGGCAGAGAACAAAAGAGATAGGCATTCGCAGGATTCTTGGCGCTTCAAAATCTTATATAATGATACTTTTGTCAAAAGAATTTTTTATCTTAATTATGCTCTCAAATATAATTGCCTGGCCGTTAGCATACCTGGGAATGGGAAAATTATTGGATAGTTATGCATTTAAAACAGATATCACAATATGGATTTTTATATCGGCAGGTGTACTAACACTTTTATTAACACTTCTTACTATTAGTGTGCAAATAACGAAAGCTGCCCGCACAAATCCTGTTGAAACATTAAAATATGAGTAGTATTTTAA
>CBFCXR010000284.1:0-2695 GCA_965602045.1 uncultured Bacteroidales bacterium
CGTCTTCAAGAATTGATCCGACATTTACAGCTAATCGCATTTCAACTCGTTTTTCTGGCTTTTTGTTGTAACGTATATAATAGGTAAATCCGTTGTCGAGTTTTCCGATACGTATTTTTTCGTCTACAGATAGTTTCTTACTGAATTCACTTTCTTGTGAAAAGACTGGAAATAATAATACAAAACTCAGGCAGATATAAGCTAATGATATGATAATTGACTTTTTCATTATTCAAATAGTTATTAGATGACAATAATTTTTAAGATTTAATCCTTTAAAAATACTATTTTTCTTCATTATTATATATTAATATTTTCCTGGTTAAATAAATCATATTTTTTTTATATCTTGGGTATTTTATTTGTAAAAGATAAAATTAATCAACATGAAAAAGAGTTTATTGTTCGTCATAATATTTGCGTTAATACCGCTTATTAATGTCACAAGCCAGAAAAACGTTGTAAATGTCACAAGCCAGAAAAACGTTGTAAATCTGGGCCTGGGAGGCTTAGCCCTTGGTAATGTTGCACTAAACTACGAAAGAAATTTAAGTGATAGCCGGGCAGTATCATTAAATACAGGATTCTTAATACCAAGAAAATTACCATCCGTTATATATGATGCTCTTATTGAGGAGATAAATATTGATGCTGATAATAAGATATCAGGATTTTTTATAATGCCTGAGTACAGGTTTTATCCCACATATAAGATCGCCCCTGAAGGTTTTTATATAGCACCTTTTATAAAATTTAACTACTATACTCTGGATCTCAGAGGAGATTTTAATGATGTTACTGCTGATATCAAAGGTAAATATACTGCAATTGGCGGTGGTGTACAATTCGGGATGCACTGGATTATTAAGGAAAGAGTATCAATTGACTTTTATTTGGCAGGGCCGGGTTTATATTATGATAATCTTTCATTAAGACTTGAATCGGATGATCCTGATGTGGATTATGATGGTTTTGGTGGAGATGTGGATGCTGATCTTTCAGGTGTTCCGGTCATTGGTGAAAAGACCGAAATTGAGATAGGTGATGATTATGTTGATGCCACATCAAAGTTTATATTTCCGGGATTCAGAACAGGAGTGTCTTTAGGAATAGTATTCTAATTTTTCTATATTTGTTGTCACAATTTGGACCCGTAGCTTAATTGGATAGAGCACCTGACTACGGATCAGGAGGTTGGGGGTTCGAGTCCCTTCGGGTTCACATTATAAATCAAGAATCTACAGAAATATCTAATGTAGGTTCTTTTTTATTGCAATACTTATTCTATTTAATAAATGTGTGATACTTCGGACTTCGGTTGAAATGTTTGTATAATAATTAATGTCAATCGAAGTCAACGAAATGAACATAAAAGCTAAACAGGACATCAAGAGAATACTACGTATCCTGAACCATGCCATAGAAAATAAAGAGAAAAATCCTTTTCCCTCTTTATTTTCTATTCATATTAAGTACACAGGGCTTGGATCGCGTATTCAGTTAACCCACGTAGGTTTTTAATATTCTACTTCTTGTAGTATGCTTTAATCTTCTGATCGCCTTTTCTTTGATCTGCCTGACTCTTTCTCTTGTCAGATTATATTTCTCACCGATTTCCTCGAGTGCATGCGCATGTTTGCCTGATAATCCAAAATAAAGTGTGATAATATTGGCTTCTCTTTGGGTCAATTTATTAAGGGCCCTTTCAATTTCTTTCTTTAGTGAATCCGTTAACAATTCTTTATCAGGGCTGGAAGCATCTTCGCTAAATAAAACATCATACATGCTGCCTTCTTCATCTTGTACAAGCGGGGCATCCAATGAAATATACCGCCCTGCATTTTTTATGGCAACCATCACATCAGTAGGAGCCAGCTCTAATGCCTGTGCAATCTCAAGGGTAGTTGGTTTTCTTTCGTACTTTTGTTCCAGTACATTAATAGTCCTTTTTATTTTATTTATATGACTGAATCTATTTAATGGAAGGCGTACAATTCTGTCCTGTTCTGCTATAGCCTGGAGAATTGATTGTCTGATCCACCAAACGGCGTAGGATATGAACTTAAAACCCCTTGTTTCGTCAAATCGTTCTGCAGCTTTGATCAAACCAAGATTCCCCTCATTGATCATATCCGGAAGACTCATGCCCTTATGCTGATACTGTTTTGAAACTGATACAACAAACCTGAGATTTGCGTTTATCAACCGGTCCCGTGCATTCAAGTCCCCATTGTGGATCCTTCTGGTGAGATCAACTTCTTCTTCTGCTGTAATCAGTTCAACCTTACCTATCTCCTGAAGGTATTTGTTCAGCGATAGATTCTCCCTGTTGGTAATCTGTTTGATGATTTTCAGTTGCCGCATTTAAAGGGGGATATGGGTTTTTGACATATACGTAAAATACTTTCTAAAGGTACTACTTATAATGAGGAAAATCCATTTTTTCTTAAGTAAATGACTTTTTCCTTAATATGCTTAGGTGTTCTTAATTTAAGATTTTCAGGGCATGGTTTATTATTGATCAATCCTACATCTCCATACTGTTTATACCTTTCTATCCAAACGTAATAAATAGATTTTGATATACCATAATACCTGCAAGCCTTTTTAACGTCCCCGATTTTCTTAGCGTAATTAATCACATTAAGTTTTCTTTTAATGTCTCTGTTTTCTTTTACGGTCATATTTTAACACT
>CBFCXR010000285.1:0-2670 GCA_965602045.1 uncultured Bacteroidales bacterium
GCTGGCTACTCGCTAAAATTGTCCACCGGACAATTTCTTATAGCTCGTCCCTCTGCGGAATCTACATAGTTATCCTTTTGATAATCTTTGGGCTTTGCAGTGATGTGGCTACTTACCCCAAATAACTGTGCCTCATATTCCGTTCCTGTTCGTCAGTACCGGATTTTGCAGTCTGGCTTCCTTCAGTGCTTAGGTCGCCCTAAACCACCTTGCCACTTGCTAATGCTTCCAAGCGTTACCTTAGCGCATAAGGGACTTTCACCCTCTGGAAAAAGAACACTTGCTGATGGGCTCTTGCTAATTCAAATTAAATTTGCATATTTGAAGTTTTTCAAGAGCTTACAACAACCGTTATACAAAATAGTAAGAATGAAATAACTAGCTTATAAAATAAATAATTCTAAAATCACATACATGAAAAACAATAAGAAATACAAACAAGCTTTTACATTTTCAAAAAAAAATCAAGTAAACATATACTTAAGAAGAAAATTTTTATCATTCTTATTCTTCACTATCTTACTGTTCCCAATTTCAAAAGACATAAAGGCAATTGATTCATTAGGATTTAAATTAGACAAAATATTGTTTTTTGAGTCTGGGAAAGAAATTCCCGTTAAACAAGACAGAATATATATTAATTATTTTAAACCGGAAGCAAAATATATTAATATTGAATTAAACATAATTAATCTGAAATATAAAATTAAGGATCAGGAATATAATATAACTTTTATCTGGAGATATTTAAATGGTAGCGAATATGGGAGATCAGAGACAACATTAAATATTAAATCAGATTGGGAAAAAGCATATATAAATAAAGGTTGGGGATGGGCAGATAAAGGAAACTGGCCACTTGGCAGATTCACAGCCCAAATATTTATTAATGACAACCTGTTCGCTGAAAAGGATTTTTTTGTAAATCTTGATGAAAGTGAATTTTTAATATTTCCTCAGATAAAACAAGAAATAAAAACTCTGAATAATATACATGAAGGGATTGGTTATCAAATTATACAACAGTATCAGATTGATCCTTATTTTAACAGTTATTACAAAATTGAGTTTAGCGAAGATGGCAAAGATATAGCTTACCGATTATCACATTTTGAAGAGCATGAACAAGGTTATGGTTATCAAAAAACAGAAACCACGACAAGGAATGTATACTTATTCAGGAATAATAAACAAATAATACCTATATATTTTATAATATATCCGGATTTCGATAACAATCTAAAAAATCTGCATTATACCGGAATAAGAAGTACCAGTAATAATAATAATAATAATAAAATTTCCAGATATTATTATTATAATGGCATACAAGTATTTAAATCCAAAGGATATGCTAGTCCTGATAATAAAAAATATACATATATAGACAATTCTATGCCTGCTTTAAAATCTTCATTTACCTGGGACGCAGCATTTGAATACCTGATGATAAACAAGCAAAAAGTTCAACCCGGCTTTCTGTCAAAAGCCCAAGTGATTAATATTACCAAACCATTTGTTTACATAAGAAATCAGGATAGTTCATATAATGTGGTTTATACAGCAAAATATAAAATTGATAAACAAACTCGTTTTGCTTTGTTTAATGAAATAGAAAGAATTTCTCCAGAATATAATGGTTATATTGGCAAACCCCATTTATACACCGATGAAAAAAGAGTTGCCTATGTTGTTGAGAATGAAAAAGAATGGTTTGTAATGATAAACGATAAAAGAATTACCAAAGGATATGATAAGATTAATGACGAAATATTTTTTTGTGAGTCAGGAAATAATATTATATACCAGGCTAAAATTAAGGGAGATTGGTATGTCATGAAAGGAGATGAAAAAATATCCGATGGTTTTGCAAATATTGAAACAGTTGTATTGAATCTTAATGAAAGTAATATTGCATACAAAGGAAAATCAGGTAAGAAATGGAGTGTTTTTATTGATAAAACCAAAATTTCACCTGACTTTGATTATATTGGAGAAGAAATCATTTTTAGTCCAGATGGGAATAAGGTTGCATACGCAGCTGGAATTAATAACAATATGTTTGTAATGATCAATAATCAGAAAATATCTTTAGATTTTAATATTTTACATCAATATTCGACATATTTAGGAAAAGGGCCACTTGCAATAACAGATTTAATCTTTAATAAAACAGGTGATAAAATAGCATATATGGTTAATATTTCTTCTGTTGAAGGAGATATAATAATCCGTAACGAACAAAATTATATTATGATTAATAGTACTCAAGTCTCACCTGCAATGTATAGTACATCAATAATTTCAAAAAAAGCAGGTGAATTGATCTATGCTGGAATAGATATTTCTGATTTAATACTTCATCATGTTAAAATAGATTTTTAAATTCTATTTTCAAAATATAAATATGAAAATTAGATCTATCTAAGTGATTTATATATACTACTTTGTATAATCGAATAGACGGCCGTGAGCTGTAAAGCCCACGGATCGCCTTTCACACCAATGTACGTAGGGGACTCGTATACAGCGGTTCGTTAAGTTGTGGGGATATTCCAGAGTAAATATCAAGCAGTGAGATATAACCACGTTTTCGAAGCCTTACAAGTGTAATTGTAATGCCCAGTATAGGACTTTAAGCAATTGCCCATCCCCCCATACGTGATCTAC
>CBFCXR010000286.1:0-2629 GCA_965602045.1 uncultured Bacteroidales bacterium
CTGTCCCTATTTTATCCAGGGGGCTGTCCCTTTTACTTATCAAAGAACCAAGGCATAACCCACTTTAAAAAAGAATGCCCAGTCTGTTTGAGTGAGCGGAGTATCTTTACTGTTTATATCACCGCCGTAATAATTATCAGAATAACCCAAAAATAGTACGGTTTGCGGATTTAGTTTGTATGAAAACAGAAACTGGCTAAACACTTTTTGTTCTAAAGGCTCCGGAGGATCTTCATTATACAAACCAACATTATAACTGTAATCCCTGTATTGTAAAATTGCTCTTAAAAATATTTTTTTCGTAAACTGGTAGGTAAATTGACCTTCACTAATATTAGCGGTATATAATTGTCCTGAGTCAACATTTAATATCTCATAAGTATGATTCAGATTCAGGTTTAGGTGCATTCCTATATCCGAGCGAAAGCCGGGTGCAAACCTGAATCTTTTTCCTAAGCGGGTGTTATCATAATCTATTCTGTTTCCAAAATTAAAATTAAGCCAATAGTGAAAATTACCAAAAGGTATTGCACAATGATGAATATAAAAGGAATTCTGATCAAACATTTCATTATCATATTCTTCTTTAGTTCTGTAATATTCGAAATAAACATGTGATTGCTTAATCATATTTATATTAAAGTCAAATTCTGCTTTACTTTTTAAGAGATTATAACTTTGATCCAAAGTATGTTCATATTCTCCGCCAAAATTAACCTCTGTCCACCATAAACCTTGTTCCTTAGCTAACCATGTATAATCGGTTCCAACTTCTATTTTTTTGTAATCAACCTGCGTAATAAAACCCTGATCTGCCCTTAAATTTTTCCCCATGTCTTCATAAGTTAAGTGCCAGTCAATATTTCTGCTATTATGATTATAATTAATTGCTGATCCATAACTATAAAAATTGCCGTCGGGCTGTTCAAATTGTTCAATAATTGAATCAGGATAATGTGTTGATGTCCCGCCTACTTCAATAACTATCCTGTCTTTTTCTGTCACCCTTAAATTGGCATCCACTAATGCCAAGCGATTAAAATAATCAACTCCTTCCCTGTCAGTAAGAACCACTCCGAGGGTATATTTATTTCCCAGGTCTCTTTTATAGCGTAAGACAGATGAATATGATTCTTTCTCTATAGTAGCGTTCTCATTTTCCTGATTACCGGGGAAAATAAGATTTGTTAATTCATCCTGGACAAAATACGAGCCGATAGTATTACCTTTCTCTTTACCGGTTAATTTAATACCCCATACAGGGTCTCTTAATTTACGGGTATAAACAAGTCCATTATGAAAAAAATCAGATCCTTCGGTAAAAAACGGCCTTTTTTCAGTGTAGTACAAGTCAAAGGGCTCATTGATATCCATTTGTGCTGCATCGGCTTCAACCTGCGAGAAGTCAGGATTTATTGTACCACTTAATGTTAAATTCGGAGTTATTCCCCATTTGGCAGTTAATCCCGGATTAATTTTTTTTGTGCGCCAGTCAAATTTACCTTCGGTTTCGTTTTCGCGTTCCTGGCTTAGCTGAACTGACAATGTTGGGGCGATCTCAATGTTTTTCCCGGGAGATGCATCTTCAAAACCGGAAATCTTTAACGCCTGGCATAGATAGCAGTTTTTATTCCTGTCACGTTTAAATGTTCCTATATGGCTTCTGATGTTCCGGGGATAACTTCTAATAGCATCAAACCCCCAGGTTTGCAAACTATCACTTCTCTGGAAACGCAGGGAGCTGAAAGGGATAGCCATTTCTACAAAAAAGCCTTCGTTAGTGATAGTTCCGTTTGATTCCCAGATAGCATCCCATGAACTTTCGTAGCTGGATTGAGTTTCAACAGCATCCTCCTGGATTCCAAGAGGATTGCATAAAAAGTCAAATGCCCTGCGTTCATCATTATATGTATCCAGGATAACGCCTACAACATCATCAGTAAAGACCTGGTCCCTGTCCATATAATGAGCAAGTATTTTTGAAGGTTCAGGATCATAAGCCTTAAATCCGATATACAAATAAGTGTTTGAGTAAGATAAAAGTACATATGTTTTAACAGGCGCTTTAACATTTTCTCCAGGCTCAACTTCATATGGAAGTTCAATTGATAAGGCACTTTTCCAGAAATCTTCATCCAGAATCCCATCAACTTTCATTTTATCTGCAGTAGAAGGGACAGTAAAGTGAGGATTCTGAACTGAATCCTGAAATGAAATATTAATTCTTGAATAAACTTTATAATTAAATAAACCCAGAAAAAAAATTAATAGATAGATTTTGAAGCCGGATATTTTTGCTATAACTTTTCTAATCATATATTGAAGGACATGAATAAAGTAAGCAATTTGTATTTAATACAAGATTTAAAATTATGTATTTAATTACTGAAATATTGTTAAAAAAGTTTTTTTTTCAATTTATATTCCTTCCAGCTTGTAAAGAACCTCCCTAACATTTTCAGATGGAAGCAATGCTCTGGCATCAATAATGTTTTGTTCCCTGTCAATTAACATAAATGCAGGGATCCCCCGGATTTCATAATCTTTCACAAACTGTGATTTCCATCCTTCGGCAGCCCTGATTTGAATTCCTTTATTTACCCTCCTCTAGTTTTTTTATTAATTCTCG
>CBFCXR010000287.1:0-2606 GCA_965602045.1 uncultured Bacteroidales bacterium
TATTCCCGAATCAACAGTCCGGATATGCAAATCATGTTGTGGAAATGGAATCTGAATATCTGCTTCTTTCAATGCCTTGCAAATTTCAATATATATATCGCTTTGAACCCTGGACCTGTATCTATCTTCAGCTCTTTTTATCCAGAATAAAATCCGGAAATCAAGAGAACTTTCGCCAAAGCCTTTAAAAAGAGCAAGAGGTGCAGGTTCCTTCAGAAGTTCATCATGCCCGGATATCACATCCTGTAAAATATATATTACTTTATCAGGTTCAGTTCCATATGCTACTCCAACTGTAACCTCCGCCCTGCGTTGCTGATCTGTTAAAGTCCAGTTAATAAGCTCTTTGGATATAAGGTTGCCATTCGGTACAATTACTTCGGCACCATCAAATGTGAATATTGTACTTGCCCTTATTCCAATTTCCTTAACAGTCCCAAGGTAATCACCAACCTCAATTATATCACCTTCCTGAATAGGCCGTTCAAAAGCTATAATTATTCCTGAAACAAGATTATTGAAAATATTCTGCAGGCCGAAACCAATACCTACGCCTAAGGCACCAAGCAGTATAGCAAGTTTGCTCATATCCACACCTGCTGCCGCAATAGCAAATAAAAATCCTATTGTTATAACTACAATCCTTAGAATCAGCGATATTGCACCGGGAACTCCCCTTTTGAATTTCACCTTGGGAGCAAGCTCACCCTCAACGATGAACCTGATAATTCTTGATATCCACAATGTTAGCCAGATTATCAAAATTAAAGCCAGAATATTACCAAGCGATAAATTCACTGTACCGATTGAAAAACTGGTTGTAAATAATTTATGTCCCACCTGGTAGATATCGTCCCATATATTGAACAGGTTAAGTGTAAGAATTAACCAGAGAATCCACGAAACAAGATTTACTATGCCCACCAGCCTCCTGTGAATAATCTCAAGGTACTGCCTGATTAAATTAAGTTTCTGTAAGCTTTCACTGTATAATATGATTGTAATAATACTATTAACAGTAAGACTTAAAGCATAAAAGATAAGTACGAGTGCTGCACTGTTAATAGTGGCATAGGTAATAAACTCTGCAAGATTTACAGCACCTGCAATAGTAGCTAAAATGGATATACCTAAAAGAATAAAACTCAATGATGACAATCCGTATAAAATTTTTCCCAGCCTCGCAGATAAAACATATTCACGCATGGATTTTCTTTGCAGTATCCAGGCAAGGCAAAACAAACCGAAAAGTATGATAAGCATCAGAAAAATACGGCTGTAAAGAGCGTTGCTGTATACCAGGCTGTGAACCTGAATAAGCACAACAGCAATAACAGTGAAATATACAAACCTCCTTATTCTCTTTGCAATGATATCAGTAAGAATTATTAAAACAGGAATAAGCAGAATAACCAGGTTGATAAGCTTCGCCGATTCAGGGATCGTCTCATATAAAAAATAAGTCAGCAGAAAAGAAATAAGTATTGTCGATGATATTGGCCTCCTGATTATTTTGCTGATTATTGCCGCCTGGGGAAGCTCTTTGTCAGGAATGAAATTCTTGAGATTTCGAAATATTAAAAGAATAAAGACAAGAATAATAAGAAACAACATCAGGTGCAGCCAGATCCTGAAAGAATAATTGTTAACAAAATCCTTTAATCTGGTGATCACATCATCAAAGAAGAATCTTTTTTCCTTGAATACAACATCATCTTCCTTAGGTTTAAATACTTTCCAAATTGGAGACTGGTTAAGTTCAAACAGTTTTTCAGTTGTGACATCCCTCGCCAGACTTATCTTACCCAGAATTTCATTAACAAAAATCAATCCCCTGGAAACCTGTATCATTCTATTCTGTATAAATTTGGAATCAGACTGGAACGAGACCTGGAGATGTTCCAGGTTTTCTAACGTGTATGCGATCTGCTGAATTACTATCTCAGGTGATTCAATATTTTCAGCAGTAAGCAGAGTGTTTTTCCAGACAGCAAGCATTTCTTCAAGCAGACGAATTTCATTTTCAAGTGTTTGAACCCTGTCAGTTAAAATGCTCTGCTCATTCATTAATATTGAATTCAGCAGAGACCACTCACCTTCCAGGCTGGAAAGAATTCTAAAGTTCAGGGATTCCATTTTATGCACACGCGGATCTTCCCGAAGCATATTAATTCTGAATAAAAGGGTGTCAGTTCTTGTGACTATAACTGCTTTATCCTCTTCAGTTAAAAGATTTTTCTGCTTCTCCTGAATCAGAGAATTTACCCGCGTTGTCTGCAGAGTTATTTCAGGTATGGGAATTGTAGTAATTAACTGTTTGGAAGTATCGGCTGATGATTCTGACTGAGCTGAAATCTGACTTTGAAAAAAAAGCAGTTGAGCTAAAACAAACAGCGGAGTGATAATTTTATTTGATTTCATAGCAGGGTCATTATTTAGGGTATGGTTTCAATAAATAAAAATAATCATTCCTGAATAAATAGGAATTTATTTTGACATTTTATTGAAATGAGAGGAAGTGGCAGGGGCTATCATAATTAGTTAAAGTAAATAAAAAAGGGGGCTTTTTATGCCCCCTATCTTATTCTTCTTCAAATGTTTATTCT
>CBFCXR010000288.1:0-2586 GCA_965602045.1 uncultured Bacteroidales bacterium
TCTGAGTAATAAAGAATCTATCTTTAACAGAAAAAAAGATGTACAAATTACTATTTTTTCTTCTTATCATAACAATAACGGCCTGCGAGGAACCAAAAAAAGAAGGATACCTGATAGCCAATTAAATTCCATTATATTTTGTCCTGGATTTTTCTAATTTTTAACTAACATAAATTTAATTATTATGAAAGCAAACTTTTACAAAATCACACTTATTTTTCTGTTATTTGCTCTGAGTAGCACTGTTTTCTCACAGTCCATATTAATGGTTACTAGACTCAACTCAATAACAGGGGAGATCCCTACTCAAGATTCTGCCCTGGTAGTATTCCTGGAAGATTACGCAGGTTGGATTATCGATCCAGTTGATATGGACGCATATTCTGGTGGCACAGATCCTGACTACACTAAATCGGGTGCATACAGTAGTTATGATGCTATTTATATTTCTGATGCAGTTGGTTCTTCTACGATAACACCTTTTGAAGCAGCAGGTTTCCCAATTCCATGTGTCACCAATGAAGGTTATGCTGTTAGATCTAATAGATGGAAATGGATTGAAGAGGGTTTGGATGATGAATTATTTATACAACTATCCGGTGATCAGAGAAACAAAGAAACATATAAATTGATTATTCATGATGAAGATCATTTTATTTCTAATCTGTACCCGGCTGATTATGAACTGCTTTGGACTTCTTATGAGGATTCACTCGCAGACGAAATAGGTGTAACAGGTTTTAAACTCGATGATTGTATTGAGGGCGCCATTAGTCTAGGGCATTTTGGTTCTGATTCTATTGCAGAATTTCCTTCGTTTTGGGCTATTCCTGAAAATTCAACTGTATTTCATAGTTCTGTAAATATAACATCAAACATAGTAGTAATAGGCACAGTTGATAAAGCTGTTGGTATATATGCTACAGAAGAATATAATAAATTACTTTATTGGTCATTTAAATGGGTAATGGGTGACGAAACAGTTTCAGTTAAAAGTAATACTCAGAACAATGATTTAAGTGTTTGGCCTAACCCTACAATTGGGAATGTTAATTTTTCCTTTACATTATCAGCATCAGGAAATGCAAGGATAAATATCTATAACATTGCTGGTAAATTAATAGAATCTTTTGATTCAGATTATTTATCTGCCGGTAAAAATACCATTAAGCTCGATTTTTCAGATATGGCTGAAGGATTTTATATTTATGAAATCATTACAGGTAATGATTTTATAAATGGTAAAATAATTAAGAATTAAATAAGCCATTTTTTTAATTCAGATTTCATATTTCCAAAAATAAAACAGGGCTGTAATAAAAAATTACAGCCTTGTTTTTATGATATTTTATTGATTAAACCTTTCCTGAAACTTCGCTGCTCCCTTACTTATGCTTATGCTGGGCATACACAGCAGGTATATTCAATTGCCGTGGGCTAACTTACTGATACTAAATAAGAATTTGTAAATTTATCGCTATGTACAAAGTAGAAAACGGAAGAAAACTAAAACATTCTTTAAGATCATTTGTTAATGCCTTATTGTATATTACAAAATCGTGATGCCGGTGGAGTAAACAATATATCCTGAAAATGAAACTTTAACAGTCTCTAAACCTTTATATTCCTTACAAATGTCGGTCGACTTAACCTGTCAATTGACTTTTAATAACTGTTAAAAACTTGATTATAAGCAATAGAGAATCTATCTTTAACATAAAAAAGGATGTATAAATTATTATTCTTTCTTCTTGTCATAACAATAACAGCCTGCAAGGAACCAAAAAAAGTAAGGATACCTGATAGCCAATTAAATTACTCAGAAGCAGATTCAATTCTAAAATCTATTCATCAACCGGTTTTTTCAACAAAAGAGTTCAGGGTAAAACAAGCAGTAGGAAACCAGGTAACCAATCTCATTCAGGATGCAATTGACCAGGCTGCTTCCAATGGAGGAGGTACTGTAGTTATACCGGGTGGTATTTATCAATGTTTTTCAATAACCCTGAAAAGCAATGTAGATCTGATGCTGGAAGAAGGGGCCATCTTGAAATTTGTAAATGATCCAACGAAATATCCATTGGTTTATACCTGGTTTGAGGGCATTCCATGCATGAATTTTTCACCGATGATTTATGCCAAAGATGAGGTAAATATAAAAATTAGCGGAAAAGGAATTATTGATGGGCAGGGAAATAAACCGGAATGGAAATCGATGAAGTACCGGCAAAAAATTGACTGGACCTTGTTGAAAGATTTGGATAATGAAAATGTAGAACCCAGACATCGGACATTTGGAATGGGTAATAACTTACGACCTGACCTGATTACATTCATAAATTGCAGCAAAATTGAAATATCAGGAGTCTCTTTGATCAATGCTCCGTACTGGACTGTTCATCCAATTTTATGTAATGATGTGACTATCTCGCAAATGAATATTTCAGGACAAGGATACAATCAGGTTGGTATTGCACTCGAATGTTGTTCCCGCATATTGATTGACCATGTAAATGTTAAAGGAATGAAAGCTGGCATCCAAATCAATTCAGGAATTGGAAATGATGATCAGTTAAGACCTTCTAC
>CBFCXR010000289.1:0-2554 GCA_965602045.1 uncultured Bacteroidales bacterium
ATTTTGTTCATTCTTTGTCATTTATGGTCATTCGTTTCGCTGTCATTTGTGGTCATTTGCTTCGTTGTCATTTGTGGTCATTTGCTTCGTTGTCATTTGTGGTCATTTGCTTGTTTACAATTTAACAATAGAGCAATAGAACAATAGAGCAATTTAAAATTCTTTATCCCTTATTCCTGATCCCTTATTCCATTTCTCCGTTCCTTCCTGTTTTTTTTCTTAAACACTCGTTTTATCAGATCAATTATTGTCTCATCATGCTTTTTCATATATTCCCATATTGAGTCATATTCGCTATCTCTAAAGTCCGGGCAATTCAAACGTTCTAATACATTCTCAGAAAAATCGAAACTTGAATTTTTTGACAAACTAAAAAGAGGATCTTTATAAATTTTCCGCATAAAGTTACCCCAAATCGGAAGAGCGGTATATGCACCTTGTCCGTAACCCAATGACCGAAACCGTATTACAGGATTATCACCTCCAACCCAAACACCGGCAATAAGCTCAGGAGTAAATCCAATAAACCACCCATCAGTATGCAATTGTGTAGTTCCTGTCTTTCCTGCAATATCATTATTAAATCCATATACAGAACGTAACGATGATGCAGTACCTTCATCAACTACATTCCTTAACATATGAATCATTATTTCAGCATTCTCGGGTGATATGACTTCATTATCTGAAAATTGTGAATTTGCTTCAAACAGAACTTTTTCATATTTATCTTCAATTCTTTTAATATATATAGGTTTTACCAATCTGCCCTTATTAATAAATACACTATAGGCTCTTACTAATTCAAAAAGAGAAATTTCTCCGGTCCCGAGAGCTAATGAGGGCACTTCCGGCAAATTACCTGATATTCCCATATCATTTGCCAGTTGCTTAACTTTTGATATTCCTGTATTCATTAAAAGATTTACACTAACTGTATTAATTGAATGTGTTAGTCCACCATTCATTGAATAATAGCCTCCGTATTTTCCGTCAGAATTCCTTGGAGTCCAGTCGTTATAATCTTCATATACAACTGAGTCATTGGGTATATAATTGCACGGGTCATAACCGTTTTTTAATGCCGCAGCATATACAACCGGTTTGAAAGTTGAGCCCGGTTGCCTTTTTGATTTCACATGGTCATATTGAAAATATTTATGATTAATTCCGCCAACCCATGCCCTGATGTAACCTGTCTCTGCCTCCATAGCAATAAATCCGGCATGAAGAAACTTAAAGTAATGTTTCACTGAGTCAAATGGAGTCATGGTTTTCTCAATGACTCCATTCCAGTTAAAAATCTCCATCTTAACAGGAGTATTAAATACTTTCATTATTTCTTCGTGAGTTAATCCCTTCTTACTCAAATTTTTATATCTTCCTGTGTTTTTTACTGCATGTATTATTATTTCGTCCTTATTACCCCATGGATTTCTGTTTTTCCAATGTTGATTAAAAACTTTTTGAACTCCGGAGAGATGATCCCTGATTGATTGTTCGGCATATCTTTGTAAGCGGGAATTTATGGTTGTATATATTTTTAAACCATCAGTATACAGATTATACCTGGTTCCATCCTCTTTCACATTATTTTTGCACCAATCCAATAATTTGAGCCTTAGGGATTCTCTAAAATATGGTGCTAATCCTTCATTATGTGTAAGCTTTCTATAATTGAGATTCAAAGGGATTCTTTTTAATGAGTCTGCTATTGTACTTTCCAGAAGTTCGTATTTCACCATTTGGCTTAAAACAACATTCCTGCGTTGAATAGCCTTTTCCTTCTGAGTTTTAGGATTATAAATATTTGTTCCTTTAAGCATCCCTATTAGTAAAGCTGCTTCTTCAGTTTTCAATTTACCAGGATGCTTATTAAAGAACCTTCTTGAAGCAGTTTCAATACCATAAGTATTTTCTCCAAAAGAAACAGTGTTCAGGTAGAGCTCAAGAATATCTTTTTTTGAAAATACCTTTTCAAGTCTCACAGCAGTAATCATTTCCCTGAGCTTGTTTACCGGAACTGTAAGTATTGAATAATTTTTCCTTGGATAAAGATTCTTTGCCAATTGTTGAGTTATTGTGCTTCCGCCGCCTGAACTCTCCTGCTGAAATAAAAGTGTTTTAATAAATACGCGCAGGATACTCCTTTTGTCTATTCCATTGTGTTTATAAAATCTTACATCCTCCGTTACAATGAGAGTATTAATAATGTGTTCGGGAATATCATAATAATTTACATTTGTTCTGTTCTGAATATAGTATTTCCCAAGTAAAATATTGTCAGCTGAATATACTTCCGAGGCAAGATAATTTTGCACATCCTTTAACTCATACTTCGAGGGTATATGGCCAAAAATCCCAATATAAACACAAGAAAACAAGATAAATATGAAAGTTACAAATCCTAATATCCCATATAACAAGTATAACCGTATTTTTATTTTTATAACGGGCTGCTTTCTTCTTTTTCGCTTTTTAGGCATTACTTGACAATTTTAGGGTAGTCAAATATATTTAAAAATAATATACAATAGTAAAAAGAAAATTTTCC
>CBFCXR010000290.1:0-2534 GCA_965602045.1 uncultured Bacteroidales bacterium
ACAAATCTCAAAATCCAAATAGCAAATAAATTTCAAATTCCAAACTTCAAATTCCAAACAATTTCACAATCTTATGCAACCTTCTTTACAAACTTCTGTCATTGACATTAAAACTCAAAATAAAAGTTCTTATGACAGGAATTTATCGTTTAAGCTATCTAATAATATTAGTTACCTTCTTTCTAAATCCTGACGCATCAAATGCACAGGAAAACAATATATCTGAATCATCATTACATACGATTCAGGGCAGGGTAATTGATAAAGCAACTCATGTACCATTAATAGGGGCAACCATAGTTAGTAGTGATTCAGTAAACGGAACCATTACAGATGAAAATGGCACATTTGAACTTAAGGGCATTCCAACAGGAAGGAATAACGTTTATGTTTCCTATCTTGGATACAAGTCCCGTATTTTTGACAATATACTGGTAAAACCCGGCAAGCAAACTATATTGCATATTGAACTGGAGGAAAACATTCAGGAGATTAATGAGGTGGTCGTTAATGCTTATCAGAACAAACACAATACCATAAACGATATGGCTATGATAAGTGCCCGGTCATTTACTATTGAAGAAACTGAAAAATTTGCCGGCAGTTGGGGCGATCCATCTCGTATGGCCACCGGTTATGCAGGTGTGTTCGTTGCCAATGATATGAGCAATGATATTATAGTTCGAGGGAATTCTCCGACCGGACTGATATGGAGGTTAGAAGGAATCCCTATCCCGGGCCCTAACCACTGGAATGATCTAGGTGCATCAGGAGGGCCGATAAGCATGTTAAACAATAATCTTTTGCAGCGTTCTGATTTTATGACCGGTGCGTTTCCTGCAGAATACGGCGATGGCCTGTCCGGGGCTTTTGACTTGAGAATGAGGAACGGTAATAATAAAAAAAGGGAGTATGTAGCACAACTTGGTTTTAATGGTTTTGAATTTGGGGCTGAGGGTCCGTTTCATGAAAAAAGTAATGCATCATACCTCATAAATTACCGGTATTCTATGCTTGGACTTGTTGATAAACTTTTATGGGTTGAAGCACTTCCTCATTACCAGGATTTGATGTTTAAGATGTCATTCCCCGGAAAGAAAAGCAATACTTCTATTTTTGGTTTAGCAGGATTAAGCAAGATTACATTTACAGATTCAATGAAGTTAGACGATAATTCAGAACGCTGGTTTAATTTTCCAAATGGTTCAAAAACAGGAGTATTGGGCATAAATCATACTTACTTTTTTAATAATACAACACGTCTGAAAACTTCTTTTGCTTTAACATCAACTACACCATACGGAAGTGCAGATTCACTGTCGGGAGAGAATGGCCAGGTGGTGAAAACATTAAGCAAATTTGATGAACAGCAAAATACTATCATTTTTCAATCTGTATTAACTCATAAGTTCAATAAACAAAATAAAGTTAAAGCAGGCTTTACATTAAATAACTATTCAGTGGATTTCTATGAAATGGATTATGAATATCATTCTGATAATGATAGCTTTACTTATTATGATCCTTACACAATTAAAGCGAATAACTTAATGCTGCTGCAAAGCTTTATTGAATGGAAACATCACTTCTCAAATGCAGTTTCTTTTGTTTCAGGCCTTCATTATGAACATTTTCTGTACAATAATACATATTCAATAGAACCACGATTTAGCGCACAGTGGAAATATGCAAATAACAGATCATTAAGCTTTGGATACGGCTTGCACAGTAAGTTAGTGCCTATTTACATATTTATCAGAAAATCCTTTGTTAACAGGGATGTAAATGGCAATTCAGAATTTCACCAGACTAATAAAAACCTTGATTTTATGAAAAGCCATCATTTTGTAATTGCGCATGATTATTCACTCACTCAGCAGCTACGGCTTAAAACGGAGATATATTACCAGCACCTGTTTGATATACCTGTTAAGCAGAAGACCGATAACTTCTGGCTTCTTAATACCGGAGAAGCACTTGAAGGCTGGTGTACGGAAGACAGCCTGGTTAACAAAGGAACCGGTGAAAATTACGGGATTGAATTGACCCTTGAAAAATTCCTTCATGAAAATTATTATTTTCTGATAACCACATCATTTTTTAACTCAACATGCAAGGCTAGTGATGGTAAAAAAAGGAATACAGTTTATAATGGAAATTTCGTACTTAATGCATTGGGTGGTTACGAGATGTTATTAAATAAGAAAAGCTCACTGAATTTTAATGTTCGTTTTGCTTATGCCGGGGGAAGAAGATATACGCCTTATATCAGGTCAGATGATCCGGAAATTTTATATGAACATGATGATGAGAATGCTTACAGTTCACAATTTCCAAATTATTTCAGGGTAGATGCAAGAATAGGATATATGCACTATGGAAGAAAAGCAACTTATGAATTTGCTCTTGATATTGCTAACTTAACTAACCACGATAATCTTTACTATAAGTATTATGATGAGGAAGAAAATAAGTTTTATGATGAATATCAGCAGGGAATTTTCCCAATGGGCCTGATCAGAATTAATTTTTAA
>CBFCXR010000291.1:0-2490 GCA_965602045.1 uncultured Bacteroidales bacterium
ACTTTTTCATGTATAAGTTCAGTGAATGCTTCAGCCAGCCTGTCTGCCAGTGCCTTTATCATAATACTGTTATAATCATCCAAATCGTTTTTAAACTCATTTAAGACTTCTTCAATATCCAAACCGGCTGTCACAGCAAATGCTCCGATATAATCTTTAAATCCGCTATCTTTTGGTGCTATAAAATCTCCAAGACAAAGATTTGGCCTGCCTTTATCTTTAAGGTTCTGATTTCTCAAATTTATAAACCTGGCTGAAATTTTATTTCGTTTTTCATCAGAATATACTTCAATATCATCTCCAACTGAATTAGCAGGGAAAAAGCCAATAACACCATTGGCTTTAAGTAAATTCTCATTAACGATTCTGTCAAGCATGTTCCTGGCATCTGCAAAGAGCCTTCTGGCTTCTTTTCCCAGTTTAGGATCATTCAGGATTTCAGGATATTTTCCTTTTATTTGCCAAACAACAAAGAAAAATACCCAGCTAATAAAAGGCCTTATTTCTTCAATAGGGAAGTTATTAAAAGTCTTAATACCAAGAAATTTTGGTTTGTAAATATTTTTCTTATCCTGGTTGATTTTATACCTGTTTTTTCTTGCTTCTTCAAGTGATATATATTTAATCTTATCCTTAACATCTGAATAGCTTATCCTTAATTCCTCATTTACCTTGCGGGATTTACTAACAAATTCATCTCTCAAATGATCTGAGAGTAAGCTATTCACAACATTAACACTTAATGAAGCATCTTTAACATGAATTACCGGAGCATTGTATTTAGGTTCAATTTTAACTGCAGTATGTATCTTAGATGTTGTTGCACCACCAATAAGAAGTGGTTTGCTAAATCCTTTTTTTTCCATTTCTGCAGCAATTTCTATCATTATTTCAAGAGATGGTGTTATTAATCCGCTTAAACCTATTATATCGACATTTTTTTCTTTAGCTGCTTTTAAAATTTTTTCAGTAGGGACCATAACACCTAAATCAATAACTTCATAGTTATTACAGGCTAATACAACTCCAACTATATTTTTCCCGATATCATGAACATCTCCTTTTACAGTGGCCAGTAATATTTTACCCGGAGCACTTGTTGATAATTCAGTACCATCTTTTTTTTCTTCTTCAATATATGGCTGCAGAGTCGCTACGGCTTTTTTCATTACTCTGGCACTTTTAACAACCTGGGGCAGGAACATCTTTCCTTCCCCGAATAAGTAACCTACAACTTTCATTCCATCCATCAGTGGGCCTTCAATAATATTTAATGACCTGGGATAATGTTTTCTGGCTTCCAGAACATCATCAGAGATATAATCCAGTATTCCTTTTATTAAAGCATGGTTTAGTCTCTCCTCTATTGTACCTAACCTCCAGGCATCCTCTTTATCTTCTTCTTCTTTTTTATCTGTTGCCTTCACTTTTTGCGCAAATGTAATAAGTCTTTCCGTTGCATCCTTGCGGCGATTATGAATGACATCTTCAACATGTTCCAGTAAGTCTTCCGGTATATTATCATACACTTCCAGCATTGAAGGATTTACAATTCCCATATCCATGCCTGCGCTAATAGCATGAAACAGGAATGCAGAATGCATGGCCTCTCTTACAATGTTATTCCCCCTGAAGGAAAAGGAAAGGTTACTGATACCTCCGCTGACTTTTGCATGGGGCAGGTTTTTCTTTATCCATGATACTGCATTTATAAAATTAACAGCATAATTATTATGTTCCTCAATACCTGTAGCAACTGCCAGTATATTAGGATCAAAAATTATGTTCTCAGGCTGGAAAAGAACTTTTTTTGTAAGAATGCCATAAGCTCTTTTGCATATTTCAGTTTTACGTTCAAAAGTATCAGCCTGACCTTTTTCATCAAAAGCCATTACAACTGCAGCTGCTCCATATTGCTTAATTTTTTCTGCCTGCTTAATAAATATTTCTTCTCCTTCTTTAAGGCTTATGGAATTTACAATTGATTTTCCCTGAACACATTTAAGGCCAGCTTCAATCACTGACCATTTCGAAGAGTCAATCATAACAGGAACACGTGCAATTTCAGGTTCGGTAGCAATAAGATTCAAAAATTTAGTCATGCATTTTTCGGCATCCAGCATCGGGTCATCCATACAAATGTCAATTATTTGTGCTCCTCCTTCAACCTGTTCCCTGGCAATGAAAAGTGCTTCTTCATATTTTTCTTCTTTTATAAGCCGGGCAAACTTCTTTGAGCCGGCAACATTTGTTCTTTCACCGATATTTATGAAGTTGCTTTCCCTGCTAATAAGGAGTGGCTCAAGGCCACTAATCCATGTTTTATTATCAGGAAGGGAAATTGCTCTTGGTTTTGCCCGTGATGCACACTCTGCAAAAAGTTTTGTATGCTCGGGCGTAGTGCCGCAGCATCCCCCGATAATATTAACAAAACTGTTGTCAAGGTATTTCTTAACAACTTCTGTCATTTCTTCAGGTGTTTCACTGTAG
>CBFCXR010000292.1:0-2479 GCA_965602045.1 uncultured Bacteroidales bacterium
CTGGCCCTGCAGACAAGGATGTTGGAAGCATGGTAATAGAAAACGGGTATTTATGGGCCGGTACTGGAAATGAATCAAACAAGTATTTAGGTAAGGGCATTTATTCATATATTAATAACAAATGGACAAGTTACAATAAAGATATAATTCCTGAATTAGAAAATGTTTGGTCAATACGTGAAATTGCTGTTGATCCCAGGAATCCTGAACACGTTTACGGGGGTTCATACGGATTAGGAGTTGTCGAATTGGAGGATGGGAACCTGGGTGAAATATATGACGAAGAAGATGGATTAAGAAATATTGAGGGATACGAACATAAACATACTATAAGAGTAACAGGAATGAGTTATGATAAAAATAATAATTTATGGATTGCAACAAGTGAAGTTGAAAATCCTGTTTATGTTATGAGGTCAGGTAAAAAAAAATGGGAAAATCTGAATTTAAGCAATGATATTTTTGGAATTAATACAAGAACAGGAAAAATTCTAGCTACTTCTTTTAACCAGGTATGGCTGTTACTTGAAAGATATGGTGTTTTTATATTTAGAGAAAATAGTGATGGTTCGATTAGCGAAAAACATATGACAATTAAAAATCAGGATGGTCAATTAATTGATGTTGTGTATTCTATAGCAGAAGATCTGGATGGTAATATATGGATTGGATCAAACAAAGGGCCTGTGGTATATTATAGCCCGACTAATATTTTTGGTGATGACGATATTTTTGGATATCAGATAAAGATACCCAGAAATGATGAGAGTGGGCTTGCAGATTTTTTACTGGAAAATGAGAAAATAAATGTAATTGCAGTTGATGGCGCTAACCGTAAATGGCTGGGAACTGAAAATTCAGGGGCATTTTTAATGTCAGAGGACGGTAAAGAGGAAATATTAAGCTTCAATGAAGAAGATGATCCATTATTTTCAAATACAATCATCAGCATTGCAGTAAATAATGATAACGGGGAAATATTCTTTGGAACAGAGAAAGGTATTTTATCATTCATGGGACAGGCAACAGCAGGCAATGATGATTTTAAAAATGTTTATGCATATCCAAATCCGGTAAGAGAGGGTTATGAAGGAGATATTACAATTACTGGTCTGGTTACTGATGCCAATGTAAAAATTACAGATGTTAGCGGTAATATAGTATTTGAAACAACAGCGCTTGGAGGTCAGGCAATATGGGATGGGAAGAATTTCTCAGGTAACCGGGTGCACACAGGCGTATATCTGATTTTCTGTGCCAGTGAGGATGGTGATAAAACCCATGTGACAAAGCTCCTGTTTATACATTAATGTAAAAGTAGAAACTTACGGGATCCTGAGCTTACATATTGTAAATGTTACAGAAAACAAAAGGTATAGTACTGCATCATATCAAATATGGCGATTCAAGCATAATTGCACATATATATACGGATATTTTCGGGCGCCAGGCATATATTGTTAATGGTGTAAGAAATAAAAAGTCGAAAATAAGATTAAGTCAGTTTCAGCCCCTTACTGTTCTTGAGCTCGATGTATACTACAAATCAACAAGGGAATTACAGAGGATTAAAGAATTAAGAAGCTATTTAATATTGCATACTATTCATAACGATATTGTTAAAAGTTCAATTGCAATATTTATATCTGAGATAATATATAAAACTTTAAGGGAGGTTGAATCCAATAAGCCCTTATTCGATTTTATATATAGTTCAATACACCTGCTGGATACTAAATCCACAGGAATTGAAAATTTTCACCTGGTATTTATTTTACTATTGTCAAAATATCTTGGAATATCGCCACAAATTGCAGATATATATAATCCGGGACTTGTTGATGCTGAACAAATGGCATTTTCCCGGGAAAATCTGCAACAGTCATTTATACTTACTGAACAGGAAACAAAAGGATTAAGCGATTTATATAAATATTCATTTGAGAACCTGGAGAAGATCAGTATTGACAACAACACAAGAAGCAGCCTGCTTGAGAAACTTGTTGATTATTACAAAATACATCTCGAAGGTATTGGGGACATTAAGTCATTGGCGGTACTAAAGCAAGTATTTAATACATAACTGGGGATTGATAATAATCATTATCCTTTTTGCCTTTTATTCAGTCAGTGCAATAGCTCAGGATAACAGCCCAGGTGAAAATGAAAGTATAAAATATACCCAGGAACTACTTAAGAAACTTGGAAATTACTCATCCGGTATTGACGGGCAAAGGGGGAATATGACCAACAGTGCGATTTTAAAAGTCAAAGAAGGTAACGGTTTGCTGGTTAATAAGGATATAGATATGGATTTTCGTATAACGCTTATGTTCAGATATCATTTTAAATGGTTTTATTTCATTAAATCAATTAGCTTTTAGTATTTTGGTTTGTGGAAATAAAATGCTTGCGGGATTAATTTTTAGCTGTCCGACCAGGATTCGAACCTGAACCGGCAGAACCAAAATCTGCAGTG
>CBFCXR010000293.1:0-2469 GCA_965602045.1 uncultured Bacteroidales bacterium
CCGTTCTGTCCTACTGTTTCATAGTCAAGATCTATACCAATTACAGCATTAGCCCCTAATTTTCTGGCATTTTCTTCCATTTCCGAGACAGCATTGTCTTTTGCTTCTCTCAGCACTTCTTCATAAGAACCGGATCTCCCGCCGACAACATCCCGTATACTTGCAAATATGTCTCTGAAAAGGTTTGCACCAATAATAGCTTCACCTGTGACAAGTCCAACATAATTTACTATTTTCTTGTTTTCAATTGTGTTTGTTGTTGTAAGTAACATGATAACTGATTTTTAACTGATTTTATGTTTGGTAAAATTTTTAACAGACTAATATACATTGATTTTTGTTATTAATCACTAACCTGATCAATTACATTTTTTATAATAATATTAAAATTTTTAAATACTTCCCAAAGGTTTCTCATACTTCAGGCATGCTTTTTCCTGAATTCAAATACAAGTAATGCAACACTTATTAAATAAGGGAATGCAGTAATAAATACTAATGTTTCCAGTAACGAATTATTCAGCAGATACCCTAAGCAGCCAATAATGCCTGAAATACCTGTAACAATAAAAAATGACTTTATCCATGACTGTAAGCCTCTTTGATTGAAAATACCTGAAAAAAACAAAAAGCTTACTGATAAAAAAAGATATCCGAGATTATCAATTGCATAAGTTACTGACATGGGATTATAGAATAAAAATGGAGTAATGAATTCAGTACTGTTTGCAACTATACCTTTATTTACTGCTGAAAGCTGAAGGAAATAATTTATGCTGCTGGTTATCATGTATCCTGCCCCAAAGACTATACCTGTCAATGCAAAAATTCTTCTTTTTTTAGCTGCATAATAAAACAAAACTATAAACAAAGGAATATTTGCCAGCGTAAGAAGAAAACTCGGGATGACCGGAATAAGTGAACTAGCCTTGTAGTTGCTTACATAGTCTTTGGTACTTATAAAATCAATTAACGGAAAGACAATAATTGTTACTAAAAAAGTCAATGTTAACCCAATAATAGTAATAGCTGAGATAATACCTGTATTTCTTTGTATGCTGTTCATAACTATATGTGTTTAACATTTGATTATGTTGTATAATATATAAATAAAATTAAATGTATGGTAAATTCACGTAACTTCGTCTGGTTATTACAAAATAATAATATAGTATTCAAATGGTACCAAAGATATCTATAATAATCTCTATTCTTTTGCAATTCATGGTAGCTTTTCTTGCTTTGCGATTTATAGCAATAACAAAAAAAAAGTTATCATGGATATTAATTTCAACAGGTTTTGTTTTAATGGCATTAAGACGAATGATTGAGCTTTCAACATTTCTTAACCTGAAACGTTATGAGGAACTTTTTTCTGTAGGAGCGTGGATAGGGATTTCAACATCCATTGTTATTGCTATCGGCATCTGGCTTATTCGAGATATGTTTTATGCCTGGAAAAGGGCCGAACATGAGCGCAAAATTTCAGAAAGAAAAGTACTGAACGCAATCATAAGAACAGAGGAACGTGAGAGAAAACGTTTTGCCAAGGACATGCATGATGGAGTTGGCCCGTTGTTATCAACTATTAAACTTTATGTAAATGAGTTGATCTCAAACGAAATTACAACAACGGAAAAAGAAGAATCCGTGGATTATATTAACAAATTACTTGATGATGCCGTGTCAGGTATCAGAACAATTTCAAATAACCTCACTCCGAGGATAATAAACGAATACGGTCTGGTTTCTGCGATTAATCAGTTTTGTAGTTCAGTGAATAAAACGCATCAATTAAAAATTAAGTTTAAAGGGCCCGATAATCTAAACCTGGGAAATCACGTTGAGATTAATTTATATCGCATAGTAAATGAATTGGTAAATAATACAATAAAGCATTCGGATGCTACTGATGCAGAAATATCTATCAGCCAGGAGAATAGTATAATCAGATTTACATATTTTGATAATGGTATAGGTTTTGATTACCCGAAATATATTGAATCCAAACCCAAAGGCGATGGGATAAATAATATTTTTACCCGGGTTCAGTCAATGGATGGGGAAATAAAAATTAAAAGCAGTGTGGGTAATGGAGTATCCGTTGACATTGTATTTAGTTTATGATGAATTATTTAATGAAATAATATTAAAAATGGAAAATAAAGTAAAAATCCTTATTGCCGATGACCACGAAATATTCAGAAAAGGCCTTAAGGTCATTTTAAACCGCCTGAAATATGTTGATGTTGTTGGCGAAGCAGTAAATGGTCAAGAAATAATTGATATGGTAAGAAGTCAACAGGTTGATATAATTCTTATGGATATAGAAATGCCCGATATGAATGGAATTGAGGCAACAAGAAAGATTTTATCTATAAAACCTGATATGAAAATCGTAGCATTAACCATGTTTAATGACGAACAATATATCCAGGATATGCTTGATGCCGGGGCAAAAGGATTTTT
>CBFCXR010000294.1:0-2439 GCA_965602045.1 uncultured Bacteroidales bacterium
AAAACATATACAGTCAGAAAGGATAACACTATATGGTATAAAAGCAATTTTTATCGTCTTCCGTCAGGGACATACCAGGGAGCCGGAACGGCAGTACCTGTTAAAGTAACAGAAGAGAACATTATTATTATTTATGATAATGACAGTAATGAGATAGCTAAATATAAAATCCATACCGGAAAAGGCAAATTAATTGGCAACAATAACTTCAAAAGAGATTATTCAACCGGCATTGGCCAGTTGATTGATGAACTATCAGGCAGGTTTGAAGACCAGGGGAAGGCCAAAGATTATTTTATGGAGGTACGCAGTAACAATCCCAGGTATATCCGTGATCAGCTTCTTTTTATCAGGAAGATTACAGTAATATACGGTATGGAAGTTATGAATCAGGCATTGGATTTTTGCATACAGAATAAAATTTTTAAAGCTACGGACCTTGAAAGCGTAGCCAGGAAGATAAAAGCACAAAACAGTAATACAGATACTTGCCAGGAACCAATAACGGTAAGAACAATTAATAAGTCAGTATTTAAAATTATACCTCAAAAAAGTAACATATCAGATTACAAGGATTTAATGAATTAAACTTATGGAATCAAAAACACAAGTTATCATCGACTATGCCAGTCAGCTTAATCTGACCGGCATAAAGGATCAGATGGAAGAACTGATCCGCAAAGCTACAGAAGAAAAAATCAGTTATTCAGATTTTTCACTAAGGCTGTTAAAGACAGAAATTAACCGCAGGAGTGAGAGGGATCTTGAGAGGCGAATGAAACTAGCCAGGCTGCCTTTAAACCATGACCTGGAACAATATGATTTTTCATTTACAAATGGTTTAAGCAAGCAGCAGTTAAACCAGCTAAAGGAAGGTATGTGGCTTGAACAAAATTTTAATATCATTCTCATGGGACCATGTGGTGTGGGAAAAACATTTATTGCTGCAGGACTGTGTAATGATGCACTTAAGAAAGGTTATAAAGCCTACTTCAGAACTATCGAACAAATAGTCGAAATGTTAAAAATGAAAGATATAACCAGGTCAGCTATGTCGGAATATAAAAAACTCCTGAAAGCCCATCTTTTGGTTATTGATGATATTATGATGTTTGCCCTTGAAAAAAAGCAGGCTGTGCAGTTGTTTAATTTTGTTAATCACCTGCATGAAAAAGCGTCTTTTATTGTTACTACTAATAAAAGTCCGGAAGAGTGGGTGAAAATGCTTGATGATGAAGTTATTGCTACTGCTTTGCTTGATAGACTTTTATATCGTTGTGAGGTGATCAGATTATCAGGGAAAAGTTATAGATTAAAAAATAGGGAATCTATTTTTCCCGAAGAAAAATAATAAAATAATTAGGTTTTGTTCTTTGACTTTTTTGTATGTTTGAATTGGAAAAAGGGACATTCTTATTTGCTGTTTTTCCTACATTCCTATTTGCCATTTTTCCTACATTGTAAATTGCTGCTTACACTATACGATGAGTATATCGTCCGAGGTATTCCAGGACGCTATTTACCCCTTTAAATGGACGTTTGGTATATACTACCCAGTTATTTTGATATAACTGCTCAAACAAATCAGGTTCAGTTCTTATATGCCGTTTTTTACAGGTACGTTTGAGCATAGCAGTGTATTTAGCCCTGAATGCTATGCTCATTGCTTTGACAGGGAACAGGTATTTAGCTTTATTCTTTGCATTCACCCATTTATTTCTTACAGACACGCCACCTGCAGGCACCAGGCAATGCAGGTGTGGATGCAGTGAAAGGTTCTGCCCCCATGTATGAAGTACGGCGACCATCCCCGGCATAGCCCCAAGGTATTTAGGATCTATAGCAAACATACTTAAGGTTTCCCTTAAGACCCACTGTAATCCTCTTGTGCTCATAGGAGTTGCGGGCTCTTTACCGTTAAACAGGTAATCTACGGGTTGACAAGCATAATAATACTTGCGTAATCCTTTCAGAATAACAGGTGATAAAGGTACATAACGGTCTTTGTTGTACTTGCTCTGGCGTATATGGATCATCATTCTGCCTGAGTCAATATCCCCGATCTTCAATCTGCATTATTCCCTGGCGCGTAAACCGGCTGAATAAATAAGTGCCAGTAAAACACGATGTTTTAATAAGCCCGGCTTCCGGAATAACATCCTGCATTCATTCCTGTTAAGAACTACAGGTAGCTTATCCTGTCTTTTTATTTGGGGCAATTTAACAGCTTTATCATTCATGCCAAGCAACCTGAAACAATATCTCAGGCCATATACATACAGTGTGTTTAAAATCACTTAATGAAGGGACTTTCGAATTACGTACCAGTGAAGCAAGGTACCTGTTCAGCTTTTTTTCATCTATATGCTGTGGCAGTTGATTGAAGTGCAGGCATACCTAGGCTAGTTTGCGTCCATAATTACCAAGTGAACTTTTTGA
>CBFCXR010000295.1:0-2422 GCA_965602045.1 uncultured Bacteroidales bacterium
GGAATAATAAATAATTGTTCTACGATTGTGAATAGTGTGGAAATCTATTTAGAAACCGTATTAACAAATCCTTGGCAATTGTTCACCAGTAAGTCTATCAATAATCCTTGAACCGCCTACTATTGACCGCAGAATAGCTTTCCCTGCATTGCCGGTAGTAATTTCACCAATCAAAGCAGCGTCTTTTCCATATTCATGGGTTTTCATAATTTCCATAACCTTTTCAGCAGATATATCTGATACAACGATTAATACTTTTCCTTCATTTGCCAGAAACAGGGGATCATATCCGAATATCTCACACATACCCTTTACACTTTCTCTAACAGGCACGGCAGCCTCATTTATTGAAACACCGAATTTCCTGTTTTCTACAATTTCTGATACTATTGTGGCCAATCCACCCCTTGTAATATCACGCATAAATTTTATATCGGATCCGCTGTTAAGAAATGCCTTAATAAGATGATTCAGTGGAGCACAGTCTGATTCTATTTCTGTTTCAAATTTCAGATTTTCCCTTGCGCCCATAACTGCTATTGCGTGATCACCAATGTGGCCGTTTATTATAATCTTATCACCAGGCTCGATATATTTGCCTGTGGAAATATTTTCATGCTTTTTATCAAGTATTCCAATACCGGAAGTATTAATAAATATCTTGTCACACTGTCCCTTTTTTACAACTTTTGTATCGCCTGTTACGATTTTTACACCTGCCTTATCAGATTCATCTCTCATTGATTTGGTTATTACTTCAAGATCAGATATTTGTAAGCCTTCCTCAATAATAAATGATGCACTGATAAACATTGGTTCAGCACCTGATACGGCCAGGTCATTAACAGTTCCGTTTACTGCCAGCTTTCCTATATCACCACCCGGGAAAAATACCGGATCAACAACATAAGAGTCGGTAGTAAAAGCCAGCAGTTTATCACCCACATTTATAATCGCAGAATCGGTAAGAGCTTCAAGCACAGGATTACTAAAATACCTGATAAAGGTTTTTTTTATTAAGTTATCGGTTAGTTTTCCACCGCTGCCATGACCTAACAGAATTGTTTTGCTCATATTAGTGTTATTTGTTTAAAAGCTAAAATTGAAATACGCCTGGCATGCCCCTTCATTAGAAACCATGCAAGTGCCTACAGGATTTGATGGTGTACAGACATTCCTGAAAAGCTTGCAATCATCTGGTTTTTTTAATCCCTTTAATATTTCGCCGCATATACAACCTTTAGGTTCCCTGGTCTTCTCAACATCAACATCTATCTGCTTTTCAGCATCAAATAATTCATATTTTTTCCTGATTCCAAGTCCGCTGTTTTTTAAAACTCCCAGTCCGCGCCACCAATCATCACGGGGTTCAAAGACTTCGTTCATTATCTGTTGAGCTTTAATATTTCCTTCTTGTGTGACAACTCTTTTGTACTGTATTTCAACTGATGGCCGGTTGTTTTCTATTTGTCTTACTAAGAAATAAATTGATTGCATAATGTCAACCGGCTCAAAACCTGACACTACAATTGATAATTTATATTTGTTTGCCAGATCAGTATACATTTTTGCACCTGCAACCGTAGTAACATGACCCGGCCCAATGTACCCGTTAATCTTTATGCCTTCATCTATAAGAGCCGCCATTGCAGGAGGCATTATTTTATGAGAACTGAAAAGATAAAAATTATTGATCTTATGCTTTGAAGCTTCAAGTATTGCAATGGCACTTGAAGGAGCTGTGGTTTCAAAACCTATGCCCAGAAAGACAACTTTTTTATTCTTATTTTTTTTTGTGATCTCCAATGCTTCCATCGTAGAATATACAATTCTTATATCTGCGCCCTTGGCTTTCTCTCTATCAAGACTTGAAGAGGAACCCGGCACCCTTATCAGATCTCCGTATGTAGTTATTATAATATCATCTTTCCTGGAAAGCGCTATAGCACTGTCAATAAATTTATTACTGGTAACACATACAGGACATCCCGGACCTGATAGTAATTCAATATTCTCAGGCAGAAGTGACGGAATACCAAACTTATGGATCGCCATTGTATGGCCTCCGCAAACTTCCATTATGGAGATTTTCTTACTGGAAATTTTTTTTATTTCTCTGGAAAGTTCCTGAACAAGCTTCTTATCCCTGAATTCGTCTATATATTTCAATTTATTTAAGTTTCCGGTTTGCATCCTCAATTTCTTTTATCAGTGCAAGCGTCTCCTGTGCTTCTTTTTCACTGATCTTCTGAAGTGCAAAGCCAGTATGTATTAATACATAATCACCAACCTTAACATTATCTGTCATGTGTAATCCGGCTTTAATAATTGTTCCGCCAACAGATGCTTTGGCAGTGTCCCCTTCTATTGATATCACTTTTGCTGGTATACTTAGGCACATGTTTTCTATTGTTATATTGTT
>CBFCXR010000296.1:0-2414 GCA_965602045.1 uncultured Bacteroidales bacterium
AGACAATCAAATTTTCCCTTATAGCATAAATATAAGTTAATATTATTGGGGAATGGCACATTGTTATTTACAGATTAGACTAAGATGGAGTAAAATATTTTTCAAGTTGGGCGGGTAATATATAATGAATGCTTTTCTCATGATATTCAAGAGCTTTATTAACAATATATAAAATTTGTATTTTTTCTTCTGCAATGAATCTTCTAAGATGTGCATTATTTGAAGGGTTTTGAATGTCTTTAAATTTTGCTTCAACTGCATAAATTTTTTTCATGTCATTAATTATAAAATCAATTTCAAACCCATCAATAGTCCTGAAATAATTCACTACAGTTGTGCCACTTAAAGTTGACTTTAATTGAAGAAATATATAGTTTTCAAAAACAGAACCCGCATCATTACGAAGATCCATTTCATTAAAACTTTGGGCAATAATATTCCTTAATCCAAGCTCAGTAAAAAAAATTTTCCGCATTTTTACTAAAGATTTGCGCTTATTTGAAATAAATGGTTCCACCAATTTGATAATATACATTTGTTCCAGCAGCCAAAGGTATTCTTCTGTTTTTTTATAGGGTAATCCGCTTGTTTTCGATAATTCATTAATATTTACCAGTTGCCCTATTTGTAAGGCAAGCAAACGCAGCATTTTATTAAAACCAATACTATCTTCATTTTTAATATAATTACGTACATCCCTTAACAAATAGGTTTTGTAAATATCATTAAGCAGGTTGATTTTTTCAGTATAATTTTGCACGGTAGCAAGCCTTGGAAATCCTCCATAAACAAGATACTCGTAAAACAATGAACGGAACCGGTTATTAATCAAGAATAAATCTTCATCCTTTTTTAACTTTAAGTATTTTTGATATAAATCCTGATTATTAAACATGATGTATTCCGGCCATGATAATGAATATATTTCAATTACCCTTACCCTGCCTGCCAATGATTCCTTTACCTTTTGCATAATATCCAGGCTTGAGCTTCCGCTGCAAATAAACTTTAGCTCGGAATGTTTGTCTGTTAATACCTTAATAATTGTGGATATGTTATTTAAATATTGGAATTCATCGATAATAACAAATCCTTTGTAATGTTCATTAAGATTAACCCTTAAATATGTTTCTATGCTTGAAACCGATTCAAACAAGATTGATATCTCCGGGTCCTGTCCATTTAAGAAAATATGCTTAAGCTCTTTTTTTATCATGTAAAGCAAACTGGTCTTTCCAACCTGTCTGCACCCGATAAGAATGGTCACCGGTAAAATATGATAAGCATTCTTAATTTGATTTATATATGATTCTCGTTCAATTAACATAAGCACAAATATACCAAAATATTTTCAATTATATAAAAAATATGGCCATTATATTTACATTTATATAAAATATTAGGCATAAATTTTATATTATCATATCTTATGGCTATTCTTATTTGCTAAAATTGGTACATTGTTATTTACCGATTAGATATATTGTATTATTAGTCAAATCAGAAGAGCAGCAATTTCAATACCTTCTAACATAGCAGAAGGAGCAGGTAGAAAAACTCCTAAGGAATTTAAACGATTTCTTTGCATTGCATTAGGTTCGGCATCTGAATTAGAAATCCTGTAACTCGTAACTTGTCTACTTGTAAACTAAGATCAAAGAACAACCATGCACATAAATTTACTATATTTGCAATCCTTAAGATTTAACCATTAGCTGAATAAAGCAGTGTTTTATAAATTATAATGTAAAGATTTTGACTGACAAAAACATTTTTCCGAACCGCGATCAATTCGTTTCCCGCAAAACAAAAGAGAAAATAATAAAGCAGAAAGGCCTGGTAATCTGGTTTACCGGGCTGCCGGCAGCTGGTAAAAGTACTCTTGCCATGGCACTTGAAAGAAAACTTGAAAAGGACGGTTACCTGACGGAAGTACTTGATGGTGATAAAATACGTGATGGATTAAGCAGTAATCTTGGATTTTCGCCGGAAGATCGTTCTGAGAATATCCGGAGAATAGCAGAGGTATCAAAACTGTTTAGCAATTGCGGGATAATTACAATTTCAGCATTTATTAGTCCGACTGTTGAAATTCGCCAGATGGCCCGTAAAATTATTGGCGATAAGGATTTTTTTGAAGTATATGTAAGCACTCCTGTTGAAATATGCGAAAAGCGCGATAATAAAGGATTGTATAAAAAAGCAAGAGAAGGAATTATTAAAGATTTTACAGGCATATCGGCACCTTATGAGATTCCTCTTGATCCAAATATTATTATGGATACAAGTAATAAAAGCGTAGAAGAAGCGGTGAAGGAAATATATGATGAAGTATTGCTAAGGATAAATATGTGAATAAATTAAACCTCCTAAAACTTTTAAACTTCCTACACTTCCAAAACCTCTAAAAATCA
>CBFCXR010000297.1:0-2408 GCA_965602045.1 uncultured Bacteroidales bacterium
AACAAAATATTATAATTTTAAATATTTACAGTTGTTTTATTTAAAGCTGATTTCAGGTATGTATTTCCGTAGTAAGATTTTATTAATTATTTCATTTGTTTTATTTTTCGGTAATCCTGTCCATACCCAGTTAACACAAACCATCAAGGGGAGGGTTATTGATCTGAACACAGAAACACCCTTAATCGGTGCAAATGTTATTTTACTGGACACTGCCGTAATTATCGGAACAGTAACTGACGGGGAAGGGAACTTTCATATCCGGGATGTTCCTGTTGGCCGTCAGGGTATTAAAGTTAGTTATGTAGGATATAACAGTGCTGAAATTAAGAACCTGTATGTATTTTCAGGTAAAGAACTTGTTCTGGATATAAAACTTGAAGAAAAGATTATGCGCGGGGAAGATATAATAATTAAGGCACATAGCCGAAAAGACAGGCCAATAAACGAAATGGCACAGGTTAGTGCGCGGTCGTTTACTATTGAAGAAACCGAACGCTTTGCAGGAAGTATAGGCGATCCGTCAAGAATGGCTGCCAGTTTTGCGGGCGTTTTAACTCTTGGCACACAAATAAATGATATAGTTATAAGAGGTAATTCAACCAATGGATTACTGTGGAGGATGGAAGGCCTGAAAATACCAAATCCTAATCATTTTGGCGATATGTCATCCTCAGGCGGGACCACGAGTATGCTTAATAATAATGTTTTGAGCAATTCCGACTTTTATACCGGGGCATTTCCCGCAGAGTTCGGAGATGCCCTGTCAGGAGTGTTTGATTTAAATATGAGAAAGGGGAATTATGAGAAAAGGGAATATCTTGCACAGATAGGATTTAACGGTTTTGAATTTGGGGTTGAAGGCCCGTTCTCAAAAAAAAGTAATGCATCCTATATAGCCAACTACAGGTATGGAACAATGGGTGTTTTTGATCTGTTGGGACTGGATATTGGCATATTTATCATACCTGTATACCAGGATTTTTCTTTTAATATAAATATTCCGACAAAAAGAACAGGCAGGTTTTCACTATTCGGATTCGGTGGTAAAAACAGCCTTGAAGGTGAAGAGATTGATGAAAATGAAATTGATATCACCAAGTTGAATTCCTCAACAGGATTCGTTGGAGGTAACCACTTGTATTTCTTTAATGAAAACTCAAGTATTTCCACCAGCATTGGAATTTCATCATTCCTGAAAAAAACTTTAATAGACAACAGGGATGATAATGAAATTGATGATTATATATGGGAAAAAAATAATGAAACTACTGCTGAATTCTTAATCGAATATAAAAACAGAATTAACTCAAGAAATTGTTTTAAGTTTGGTTTTGATTATTTTCATTCCTTTATTTCATTAAAAGACAGTCTTTACCTGGAAGAGCATGATATCTTTCTGCACAGGTTAGATATAAGAGGTAATATTCCATTGATACAATCATACGGGCAATGGAAACATCGTTTTAATGACAGGTTATCGGTTGTAACCGGATTACACTATCAATACTCAAAGTTTGGTGATGATCACTCTGTTGAACCCAGGTTTAGTATTAACTGGGATTTCTTGCCGAAACAATCTGTCAGCCTGGGAATGGGCATACATTCCAGGCTGCAGCCCAAATTTGTATATCATTACGAAATCTTAACAGACACATTGAATAAAGGCTACACAAAGCCAAATAAAAACCTGAAAATGTCAAGAAGCAATCATTTTGTGCTGGGATATAATTACTTGTTTAACAGCAACCACAGGCTGAAAGTTGAAGGATATTACCAGTACCTCGGCAATATTCCCATTGAGCAGGACAGCTCATATGCATCTTTGATTAATTACGGTTCAAGTTTCTCGAATTACGATTATGAAGGACTTGTAAATAAAGGTACGGGTAATAATTATGGTACCGAGATTACACTTGAAAAGTTTCTTTCAGATAATTATTACTATTTATTTACTCTTTCCCTCTTTGATTCAAAATACAGGGGCAGCGATGGAATCTCAAGAAATACAAGGTATAATGCTAACATAATCAGTAACCTTCTGGGAGGTTATGAATGGCATCTTAAAAATCAAAACACTTTAGGTTTTGACGGCAGGTTAATATGGGCAGGAGGAGAGCGTAAAATCCCTCTGGATTACGAAGCATCAGCCAGAAAAGAAGAAGCGGTCTATATTATTACGGAAGCCTTTGAAGAAAGATTTAAAAATTATTTCAGGCTCGACTTAAGGTTTTCATATAAAATTAATAAAAAGTCAAGTCATACACTTGCTGTTGATATTATGAATGTTACCAACAGGAATAACCATTTCCTGGCATTTTATGATGACGAGAAAAATGATTATGATGAAGTTTCAGCTCTGGGTATTATTCCTGCAGTATTATGGAGATGGAATTTTTAGTCACACC
>CBFCXR010000298.1:0-2407 GCA_965602045.1 uncultured Bacteroidales bacterium
TTTATTGATGCGTATTATTGAGGTTATCCTGTGTTTGTCAAAATAATTGCAGTAGTCGCTGAACTGTTTTTCATAATCAACAGCAATTGGTTGACCGGTCGTCATAGAGTCAGCATAAAAATCAAGATTGGGTTGCATATATACTTCATAGTCTGATTGTGCGGCAGCCACCTTCAGGGCTGGTTGAATAATCTTTCTTATATCATTGCATACTACAAGCAATAACCTGGGATTATCCATTTGGCGTTTTATCTCATCCTGCAAATCTTCACCTGAAAGAGATGGTATTTTACTGTAAGGTTCCATTGTTATATGTTTCATTTATAGGGATTATTAAATTCTTAAGTCATTTAATTGCTATCATGCCACGGAACTATAATCCTGATTATCCATCGAATCTTGCTGGTTCTTTTCCTCCACCTGCTCTATTAAAAACTTGAGAAGCATTGTGAGCATTACCAGTGATTCATGGGATTTTGAGCCTTTCCTCCTGAATATTGCATCACCCAAAAGCATTAAGATTCCGGTGCCTGCAAATACTATCGAAGGTAAAGTAAGCTGCAGGGCTATCAGGATCAGTCCGACAGAAATCATTACCAAAGATGACAGCCTCAGGACTTATGCTCGGGAATAGAAAATATGTACCTTCTCGTAATGTAACCTAGTCTCCAACTCGATTATTTGTTGATAGCTTTCTGAGGATTCATGCTCATAAAGCTTATCAAAATATTTTCCCATTTGCTTTTTGGTTTCCCATGGATATTTTTCCTGGCAGGAAAACTTCAGGCCTTGTAGGAATATTTCTTCATCAAACTCAAATCCGAAATTATCCGGATAACCTAATATGAATTTTCTTAATTCATGTAACATAAAACCTTCTACGCATGATTCTTAGCAAAGTTTCCAGAATACCTGAAAATGAGTATTATATTATCATTTCTGGATCTCGGCTCATAGTCACCAGTTAGTTTTTATGATAAACACTCAGGGCAAAAGCTGATCACCAAACGTATCAGGATATTGATTCGGAACCTTGAGCAATGGCCAGAAAAAATCAAGGATTTTTGCAAAAAAAAATCGGAGCTCTAAAAAGAAAGCAACCCTACCCAGACACACTCAATGTAACACTACCCCTCCCGCAAAACTGGTTCAATCTAACATAGAGATTTCCTCCAATATAAACGGCCCAAAGAATCGGGAAGCTTACAGCATGATTTGATATGGAATACAGATTATTGATTCTGGGTGGCAAGGGCAAGATCAATATCCTGTTGTAACTCATATAGATCAGGATAATATCCCACCCAACCTTCTTCAGCAATTTTTAATAATTGCTTTGCTTCGTTATACTTATTCTGTTTAAAAAGACCGAAGCTTTTCATGTATGTGTATACAAAATGCAACTTGCTGTCCGGTGTTACCATTACAAGAACCTGGTCTACCAATTCTATCCCCTTTTCAATATCTAAATCATTCAATATAAGAAAACGGCCCCAAGTATAGGTTGCTATGCGGTCTCCCTTGGGTGCCAGCTTATAGAGATTGTAGAAATGCTCTTCTGCCTCATCAGGCATTCCGGCGTTTTCATAGATATAACCAATAAAGTAATCTATAACATGTTCAGGATAACCCAAATCGGTAATGCGATTTTTTATATGAAGCAGCCTTTTTTTGGCCAGAAGTGTATCTCCGAGTGATAATGCACAAACAGCCTGATTATGTAAAAGAAGGTCATTGGCACCCCGAATTTCAGGACATACCTCTATACCAATCTCATATATTTGAGCCTCCTTTTCATGTTTGCCTGTTTTATGCAGTGCTTCTCCATAAGCGGTAAAATAAGGTCTGTACTTCCAAATATCATTCCTCTGAGTATTGATTTGTTCGATTTTTCCAAATGCACCAACAGCTTTCTCAAGATGTCCCAGGAAGAGGTACGAGCATCCCAGGTCAAACCATAACAGGCGTGATTGTATACCCGATTCTTCAAGCAGCTCACAATACTTTACGATATCAGGAAGGCTCTTGCTAATGTAATTGGCATAATATACCTCCATCCAAAGCTGATATCTGAAAGGAAGTTTACCTTTCCCTTGATAGGCTTTCAGTATCCATGGCTCAACATATTCCCATTGCCATTGAGGATCATTGATGTATGCCCACGCAATAAAAAACTTGGCAAAAGTGAAAGTCGAATCAATCTCCAGTGCCTTGTGAAAAGATTCAACAGCAGAACCGTAGTTGAGGGAAAAGATAGAATTCATCCCTTCAATAAAATACCTGTAGGCTTCAGATGATTCAGTATATGCTTCGCGGAAGTCATAATCAACATCCTGTTTAAGGGCCTTGATTTCAAGGAAGTCCTTAATCTGATTACAAAGCAAATTTGCCATGTCCAGGTAATCTG
>CBFCXR010000299.1:0-2402 GCA_965602045.1 uncultured Bacteroidales bacterium
TGTCACCGGTATCCAAAATTACGAAGTTGTCCTGTTTTATTTCTCCAGTCCTTATTTACTTTCACAAATAATTCCAGGTAAACCTTTTTTCCCAGGAATTTTTCAATATCCGTACGTGCTTCTATTCCAACCTTCTTCAATGCTTTTCCGCCGTGACCGATAATTATTCCTTTCTGGCTGTCTCGTATAACATATATAATAGATCTTATTCTTATCAGTTTTTCACTTTCTTTGAAAGAATCAATGCCAACCTCAACAGAATAAGGTATTTCCTGACGATAAGAAAGAATTAGTTTTTCCCGGATTATTTCTGAAACAAAAAATCTTTCAGGCCTGTCCGTTAAAGAATCTTTCGGGTAATACGCAGGTCCATCGGGCATTATTTCTAATATTTTATTAAAAAGCTTATCAATGTTGAACTTATGTAAAGCTGACACCGGAATAATTTCAGCTTTTGGTAATATTTCTTTCCATTGTTTGCTTAACTGATTTACAAATTCCTGTTTAGACAAATCAATTTTATTAATTACAAGCAGAACCGGAATGTCTTTATCCTTAAGTCTGTTCAAAAACTTTTGATTCTTATTTGTTTTTTCAATTACATCTGTAACATAAATAATAAGATCAGCATCAGCAAAAGCTGATGAAACAGATTTCATCATTGACTCATGTAATTTATACTTAGGATCTAATATTCCGGGAGTATCCGAATATACTATTTGAAAATTTTCACCGCTGATAATACCCATTATCCTGTGCCTTGTGGTTTGAGCCTTTGAGGTAATGATGGCTAATCTCTCCCCTACCAGTTCATTCATGAGTGTTGATTTCCCAACATTTGGATTACCCATTATATTTACAAATCCTGATTTATGTTGCATATATCGAATTAATTAATCTTAGCAAAGATATAAATACTTGAGGTTAAAATATATTAATATATATAACCGGGTTATCAGCATACAGATAATCTACAGATTAAATACTACAGTTAACTTATACGCAAAATTTTCACTGGTTTTACTAAATGAGTACGGTCCATACCTGTAAAAAACTCCGAACCCATACCCTATAAAATTTGGAGCCAAAATATTATTAATAAGTAAACCGCTTTCATAATACCCTTTTTCCATGGTAGTAAATTCAATATTGTTATGTTTTTCAGGCTTACTTAAATATCCCAATCCAATATTGGTTATAAGCGCTATATCTGGTTTAAAAATTCTTGTTTTAAATAAAAGACTACCAAAGTCGTGCTTTAAAAACACTGAGAAAAATCTATCGGAAAGAAACTCATTAAGCCTCATGGTGCCAAAAGAATTCTCACTTTCGATAGCAAATTTTTTATAGCTGCCGTGTCCATGATATAACTTTGAATATGGCAGGTCGCCAAAAACTTTTCCAGCTACTATTTGAATTTTTGATACCCCTAAAGATTTAGTAGAGAAGGCTTTTGAAATTTTAGCTTCTATCTTAGTATACCTGAAATCACCATCAAACAAATTAATTCCCTCTGTTAAATTCAAATTAAGTACAGGATAATTTGTACCCATTGAGAATTTATTTCCATAAGGTGTCTTCATAAAACCTTCTTTATACGAATATCTGAATTTTGCTCCTATTTCGGTATAAGTAAATTCATTTAACAAAACAGTTGGATTAATATCAGATAAGACATACATATATTCATTTTTTGAAGTAATAAGGGAACGATTCAGAAATAATCCCGACTTCAAATATTTAAATACCCTAAAGCCAAATAATACTTCTCTTTCAACTGCTTTATCCATATTCTCAACCATATATTTTCTGTAATATTCCGATGATAAAATGCTTTTTACCTCTAAAAAATTATAGCCCCCGGCTTCTATAAGATCATTTTTGTAATTCAATGACACGAACATATCATTTTCATGTGATAAGTTAATATTAAGATTATAGCCGTATTTAAGTTCTTTGTCTTTAAATCCGTAGGCAACATGACCTCCGATATTAAACATGTGGGATATTCCTTCATTAGTCATTCCTCCTATACCCAGGCGCCACCCTTCATAGCTGTTATAGTCAACAAGCGAATTTAACTTCACATTAAGATATCTGCCGGGAATATATCCTGTAAATAATGTTTCAAGCATTTTAATATTACGATCAAAGTTGTTATCCTTACCTATACTATCTACAACTCTGTATGTCTCTTTATCCTTACTGGTCAGGGAGTCAACCCTGTATTCATTCCAAAATGCCCCGGTTTTTTCATGAGCATCATCAGATACATCTATATAAGTACTGCTAAAATCTTTAGCATTTAATTCCGGATTCAACTTAATATTTAGCAGGTATGATTTCCCTATACCTATTACTTTCAATGATTTTGTATCTGTTTCAGCCTGAATATTGTTAAA
>CBFCXR010000300.1:0-2402 GCA_965602045.1 uncultured Bacteroidales bacterium
AACTATGAAAGAAGTAATAGTTGATAAAACTTTAGTTGCTAAATGCGGGCTATACTGCCCTGCATGCCCCAAATTTTTAAAACAAAAATGCCAGGGCTGTGATACATATGAAAAAGCTACCTGGTGTAAAGTTCGCAGCTGCTGTATAGAAAATAATTATGCAAGTTGTGCGGAATGTAAAGAATTTGAAAATCCTGCTGATTGTAAGATATATAATACATTCATGATGAAGGTATTTGAATTTATATTCAACTCTAACAGGACGGCTTGCGTGCAACTAATAAAAGAAATTGGTTACGATAAATTTTCCGAAGAGATGGCAAAAAACAAGAGGGTGACGATAAAAAGAAAGTCAAAATAGCCAATTATTTATATAACGTATTATGAATCACATTATTAAGGATTTTAATCCTGAGGGTGGTTGGCATTGTATTACAACTGCTTATAAACAGATTTTTCATCATTATCGATATGATATTTCAGAAGAAATGCTTTTCGGATTGGCATCAGGCTTAGGATTTGTTTATTTTGAAATTAAAAAAGTACCATTCCCTCTGATAGGGGGCCGAACTAAAATCGGCGAATTTGAAGAGACACTGGGCAAAAATCTCGGAGTAGAGGTTAATATACAAAAAACAACAAGCAGCAAAAAAGCTTATGATGAATTATTAAAAATGATTTGTAAAGATATCCCTGTTGTTATTTATGTTGATATGGCATATCTAAAATATTTGGGATTACCTGAAGAAGCACATTTTGGAGGCCATACAATTGTTGTTTTTGGAATTGACGAGGATAGACAATTAGCTTATATTTCTGACAGGGACGCCAAAGATTTTATAATAACAAATTCAAAAGATGCTGAACCTCCTTCAGATTATCATTTATTGACACTAAAAGAACTGGAAAATGCCAGGGGGTCAAAATATAAACCATATCCGCCTGAGAATAAGTGGGTAACATTTGATTTTTCAAATATGAAAAAGATTAGTGAGGAATTAATTTATGATGCAATAAAGAAAAATATGCATCAGATACTGAATCCTCCGATAAAAAATGTCGGGATAAAAGGAGTGAAGCTGTTCGCGGAAAAGGTATTGGACTGGGAAAGATTTGATGATGATAAACTCAAGTGGAGTGCTCTTAACAGCTATATTATGATTAATAAAATTGGAGGTAATGGTGGCGGAATATTTCGCAGGATGTATGGAAACTTTCTTAAACAATGCGCAGAAAAAACTAAAACACAATCCTTGAATCATTACGGAGAATTATTTATTAAGCTTAGTTACGATTGGGATGATGCCGGGAATTTATTCCTGGAAGTGTATAATAAAACTGACAGAAGTTTATTGAATGAAATATCTGCCAGACTTGATAAAATTTATTTGAAAGAGAAAGACTGTCTTGAAGGATTGAATGATGAAGTTATTACTAAACATTGATAATCATGGTAAAACCAAGAATTGTTGAAACAGACAGAGGAATACAGGATGAAAGAATCGTATATGAATATGATCAGATCATGAGAAAAGACAGGGACAAAAGAATACTGTATACAAAAGATATTATCAAATTTGGAATACAGAATGGCTCTGCACTGGAAATTGGTCCGGGTCCCGGGTATCTCGGGCTGGATTGGCTGTCAAAGACCAGTGAAACAAGCTTAACCGGTATAGATATCAGTGGCAGGATGGTTAGCATTGCAGGGAAAAACGCCGGAGAATACGGATTTTCAGGCAAACGAGCAAAATATATTGAAGGCGATGCACATGAATTGCCATTTAGTGATGAGAGTTTTAATAGTGTATTCTCAAATGCAACACTGCATGAGCTTGCTGAACCAATAAAGGTGCTTAATGAGATTTCGCGTGTATTAAAACCGGAGGGAAAATTTTATATAAGTGATTTAAGAAGGGACATGAACCCTGTTATAAAGTATTTTATGAAAAAAAGTACAAAATCCCATGACATGGTATCCGGCCTGATATCTTCAATTAATGCTTCATATGCAAAGAAGGAGATAGAAGAACTAATGAAGCAGTCTTTTTTGAAAGATTATAATGTTACTTTAAATCCTTTCAGTATTTTTATCAAAGGAATAAAGAATTAGTATTTGGAACAGAATATTTTAATACACTTAAAAATACTTACAAATAGGAATATATATGAAAACTATCGGATTATTAGGAGGTACAGGATATATCTCCACTATTGAATATTACAGAATTATCAATGAAGAAATAAACAAGAGGCTGGGAGGGCTTAATTTTGCCAGGTGTGTCTTATACTCATTTAATTATGGAGAAATAGATGCTCTTAATAAGAAAGAAGACATGCAGGGAGTATATGAGCTTTTATTAAATTCTGCAAATAAAGTAATTGAAGCAGGAGCTGAATGT
>CBFCXR010000301.1:0-2392 GCA_965602045.1 uncultured Bacteroidales bacterium
TAACTATAGAATACTACGACGCCGATTTTCATAAATATAAGAAACAATTTAGTGGCTATACGGCACGCGTCATCCAGCACGAATATGATCATACTCAGGGAATATTACACATCGACTATTTATCACCTCTAAAAAAGCGACTTTTAAAAAATAAATTAAGAAATATTTCACTTGGTAAAGTGAAAGTCGATTATAAAATGAAATTTATAAAGTAAATGCCTGAATATATACTTAACTAAAAAAGATATGATAAAACATATTGGATTACAGGTGAAGGAAAAGGATATTGAAGTTTTCTATAAAACATTGCTAAACGGGAAAATCAATGGTTCTTTTGTCTTACAGCAGGATTTAGCCATAGCAATTTTTAATATAAAACAATCGGCAAAAGTGGTTTACTTAAAATGTGAAGATGTTGAATTTGAGTTATTTGTTAATAACAATACCAATCCACCAACATTTCAGCATGTTTGTCTGCAACGAAAGGATGCTGAAGAAATTTATAAAAAAGCTGTATCTAAAGGATACCGGACTTATATACATAAAAAAAGCGATAAAGAAACCTATTTTATAAAAGATAAAATGAATAATATTTTCGAATTAAAACAATAGATAAAACTATGAAAAGTGAACAAAAAAGGAGGTTAAGAAAATAAACAAAAAGGAAGGTATTTTTTTATGAACCACTAATGCTTTTTGGATAGAAAAGCTGAATATGAATACAATAAAAATCATATCACAAAAAAATGAGAGGCTAATCCAAATTAAAAAAGGATATTCTTTATTAGATATTTTACGGGGAGACGGATATAATATTTATTCCCCTTGTGGAGGTAAAGGAACTTGCGGTAAATGTAGGATACATGTTAAAGATGAAGGCGTTGTTACTGCTTGCACTTATTTTCCTGCATATGATATGGAAATTATTTTGCCTGGAGAAAGAGAAGCTCAGATATTAGTTGCTCAAAGTGAATATTTAGAAGAATATCCACTAAACATTGAAGAAATTAAACAATTAACCAATAATCCCCATGGTGTAGCTATTGACATTGGAACAACCAGTATTGTTTTTTACCATGTAAATCTTATCAGTGGTAAATTATTAAAAGTAAGTTCAATATTAAATCCTCAGGCAGCATATGGGAGTGATATAATCTCGAGAATAAATTATTGTCAGACAAACGAAGACGGGTTACATAAATTGCAAAAAACTATACTGCAGGCAATTAATAATGAATTAACATATTTCCAAAAAAATGCAGAGATAAGAAAAACTGATATTGTACAATTGTTAATTGTAGGGAACAATACCATGCTCCATCTTTTATTAGGTGAAGACCCTGTTACAATTGCATTGGCCCCGTTTATCCCGAAATTTACGAATGAACAAATAAAAACAGGAGAATCATTAGGTTTAAGTACCCATCCTGAAGCGGAAATAAAAACTCTTCCTTCAATTTCCGCTTATGTCGGCGCAGATATTGTGTCTGGAATTGCAGTACTAAAACCAGATAGTGAAAAAAGAAATTTTCTATATGTTGACGTAGGCACAAATGGTGAAATAGGACTAATAACACCAAATCAGATTTTTGCTTGTGCCACAGCAGCAGGCCCTGCATTCGAAGGTGCAAATATATCGTGCGGCATGGGAGCGGTTGAGGGTGCAATATCAATGTTTACTAAAATTGGTGAGTTATATACCATTGGAGATGCAAAGCCTATTGGCGTTTGTGGTTCCGGCATCATTGATGTAGTTTCGTATTTGCTTGACAATCATTTAATGGATGAAACCGGATTACTGCAGGAGCCTTTTATAATTGCTAATAATACACCTGATGGTAAAATAGAAATATCACAGGAAGATATAAGAGAAATACAGTTGGCAAAATCAGCTATTTTTTCAGGTATAAAGGTATTATTAAAAAAAGCCGGGCTGACTTTTAATGATATCCATGCTTTATATCTTGCAGGGGGCTTTGGGAATTATATGAATATCGAATCAGCAGTAAATATTGGATTATTACCAGGCGAAATCAAAGACAGAACCGTTGCTGTTGGCAATAGTGCAGGTGCAGGTGCTATACAGGCATTAAGGTCAATCGATTTTGAAAAAAGAATTAAAACCATTCTTTCAATTTCTGAATACATTGAATTATCAAATTCAGATGATTTTAATTTAGAATATGCATTAAATATGAATTTTTAATACATCTTCAGGAATGTTTTATTGAATAGATTTAATAATATAAATTGTAATTAATTGTAATAATAACTAATTAATTATTAAAGATATGTTGGGAAAAGGAAGACAAAGTGGAAAAAGATTGCACCGGGGACAAAGCAGAAATTTCTCTGAGGAATATTGTGTTTGTCCTCAATGTGGATATTCAAC
>CBFCXR010000302.1:0-2353 GCA_965602045.1 uncultured Bacteroidales bacterium
CGTACCTCTCAGTGATTTCCGATGTTTAATATAGTGCGTAGAACGGTGGAACTAAGCCGCCGAAGTGTGGCACAGGGATTTGCTTCTTTCCGCAAAGAACGTGACACGCGTATGCGGTCGGCTTTAGTGATTTGTTATATAACCTCTTTTCTGTGTATTAGGGATTTATATTGCAGCAATGAACGAAACATTATAAGCTTAATAGAATCAGTCCATTCCGATGTTAATCATCTGTCTAATATCAACATCCTATTTATTTAATTATACTATTCAAGGTATTTCTTAGCACCTTGCGCCGCCTGGCCGCTAAACTACGAAACCTTTATGTTAAAAAAAATGCTGCCCGGATGAGCTATTTTGTCAGGTAAGCCACTCTGTTAGTTTATTAACCGGAGATCATACCTGTAAAATAAAGTTCTGGTGGGCTATTTCAAGTAATGCATGTATCGATACTCCGTATGGGCATGCAGTTTCACAATAGCCGGCACAGTTACTGCATAGGTTTGCATTATTTTTTTCGAGGAGTTTATATTGCTGCATGGCATACTTCTCTCTTCCCTGGCCCATGTAATAATGATTAAACCGCATTATTGTATTTACTGGTACATTGTTGGGACAGTTTTTTTCACAAATTCCGCAAGCATGCCTGCAATATAAATGACCGAAATTCTCCAACAGTTTATTTCTCATGTTTTTGGTCGCTGAGGTGGATCGCAATCCTGAAAGGCCTATATATTCGGTTATATCATTGTAAGTCTTGAAAGACATTATTACTGAGCTTACAGCAGGATGATCAAGACAAAAAGCAAGAGCTGCTTCGGTTTTGGTTTTACCGTGATACTCCGGGTGATTTGAAAGGAATTCTTCACTTTTCTTTTGCTTTTCAATTACCTTCTCGTAACGGCTTTTCAGGTTATCAGGAATAGTTTTCTGGGTTTCATTATAGGTTTTTATTTCTTCAAGAACATCCATGTATCTTTTTCCAAAAGGATCTGTTTTCATAAGGATGGCGCCAACATTCTTATCGCCGCATGCTTTTAGGATATTTTCACCCATTTCCCTCTGTACATGGTTGTATACAAAGAGAACCAAATCAAACCTTCCATCTTCAACAGCACTACAAATAATTTTTTCCATGTTATCCTTCGATTCTGTATAAGATTCAGTGCCATGACATGAAACACCGCGAAATCTCACCCTGCCTTCTTCTTTTAGCTGATCAAATGCCTCATGAAATTCAGTATATTTTACTTCCAAAGCTGAAGAGGGATTCCATAACATCATTCCATCCAGATAATCTGTTTTCATTCGTTCAAGGCATTTCCTTACGCGGTCTACAATTTGTTCCCGCGTATCTGTCTGTTTAATAATCAGTTTGGTGTTTATAAACAATGACTTCCTGTCAAATTCACCAATGGACCTCCCAACAAGCAATTCATTATTCCCGTTTCCATAAAATTCTGCTGTTTCAATGATGTTAACGCCAGCCCTTAGAACTGCTTTGAGCAGGTTCTCATTATTCATTAAACCCGGTCCACATCCGATATCGGAAACTTTGAAATCCGTGCGACCTAACGTTCGGAATTCCTTTATCCGGATTGGCTGTTTATCCTGTTTGATATTAATAATTCCATTACTAATGCCTAATCCTGCAATACCCATTGAAGCAGAAGCCAGAAAGTTCCTTCTGTTAATTTCTTGATTTTTCATTTGGTCGGATTTTAATTATTTAATAAATATCCTTTATCATTTTATTCATTTTTATAAATTAATATTCTCATCAATGTGATTTATGTTGCTGTCTTTTTTGCAATTAGAGTTAACTCACTTATATGTGAGGTTATATAACGGTAAAGCTCAGCGGCAGTAGCGTGGCGCGACCTTTGCTCTTTTATGCAAAGTGCGTGACACGCGTAACTGTCTGCTGTAGCAGCTTGTTAAATTTCATCATCATTGATTTCCCCGCCAACCGTATCCATAATTACGGAATGACATTCTACCTCAAACCATTCCTTAAAAGTTTTGTAATCCCTGTTTTTGGGCCATAAAGTATCGTCTGTGTACCACCCTTCAAGCTCACTTTCAAAAAGAGAAACGTGGTTCTCACGAATCCATCCTTCGACATTCTCAGCATCTGCATCAGTGATCAAATACACCGTTCGGTCTTCATTTGCGTTACTCATTGTTATCTCTGAACTGTTTTCAGAGGGATCAGCGTCCTTGATCCACTTTATAAACGGTGCCTTGTATCTTAGAATTACTGCTCCACGATTTACCATACTACTTTCCTTTGAAATTTAACGGTGGAACTAAGCCGCAAACCGTACCACCTGCCTCTTTTTCTAGCTTAGAA
>CBFCXR010000303.1:0-2348 GCA_965602045.1 uncultured Bacteroidales bacterium
CGAATGACAATGACAAGACACAAGTAGTCAAATTTTCATAATTTAGTAGCAACAAATTTTATAACAGTATTTTTTTATGCTTAGTAAAAAATGAATTTAAAAATAGAATAAAAATGAAAAGACCTCTTGTTTATCCAAAATCGTCTGAAAATGATCAAGAACTGGAAAAGCTTGTTGAATTCTACAACGAAACCCTGGGATTTTGTCCGAATAGCATAAAAACGATGCACATAAGACCGCAAATAGCTTATGCTTTCATTGAAATGAATAAATCCGTGATGGAAAATTACGGAAGAGTTACCAGTGCTTTAAAAAGAATGGTAGGATATATTAGCAGTAATGCAGCCGGATGCAGATATTGCCAGGCTCATGCTATCAGAGCTGCAGAAAGATATGGAGCAGAAAAAGATAAATTAGAAAATATCTGGAATTATAAGACTCATAATACATTCACCGAATCAGAAAGGGCAGCTTTGGATTTTGCGTTTGCCAGTGCAACAATTCCTAATGGCGTTGATGATAAGATAGCTGAAAATTTGAGAAAATATTGGAACGATGGGGAAATAGTGGAGATATTAGGAGTTATAGCACTATTTGGATATTTAAACAGATGGAACGATTCCATGGGAACAGAAATCGAACACGGAGCAATAGAGTCAGGAGAGAAATATTTAAAACAATATGGGTGGGCAGAAGGCAAGCATAAGTACTAATGTTAAAATGCGTCAAACTGATTGCCTTACTCATCAGTTGTTAATAATAAATCTTTATCCAGGATCCTGAAAAATAAATATTTGACATTATATATGAGGATTCACAGAAAGTTATTTAGTTTTATTATCAGGAAAAAATATTTATATTAACAGCTAAATAATTTTAAACCTTTAATAAGATGAAATATTACAAAATCTTTTTATTATTAATAATACTGCCATTTTTAATTTCCTGTGAAAATACTGATGATGATAATAACCATGATGATAATGACAATTGCCTTACAGGTTCCGGTGAAACAATAACGGAAACTCCCGCAGTAAATAGCTTTCACAGTATTGCGGCTGGTATTGAGGGTAATGTATATATCACGCAGGGATCTCCTCAATCGCTAAAGATTGTAACACATCCTAATGTTATGGAGGAAATAAAATATGAAGTGAAAAATGAAGTTCTGGAAATCGAATTTGACCGTTGTACTTCCGGAATTGATAAGCTGGATATCTTTGTTACTATGGAGGATATAAGATCGGTTGTTTTCTCGGGAGTTGGTAAAATTACCAGTGTAAACGATCTTAATGTCGATAATCTGAAAGTGGTTTTTTCAGGAGTAGGAGAAATCAATTTAAGTGGCGAAGCTGAAGACTTCGATTTTATCTTATCCGGCGTAGGAGATCTAAAAGCATTTGATCTGACAACTTCAGATTGTTCTATCATTATTTCCGGACTGGGGAATGCAGAAGTCACAGTTAATGATAAACTCGATGTGATTATAGCCGGTAACGGAAATGTATATTATAAAGGGCACCCTACCTCAATCACACATAATATATCCGGAACAGGAAGTTTTACAGATTCGAATTAGACTTAGAATTCAGGAAAATTTATTTAATAAGGATACCCATTTGTTTCATCAATAAGGTAGCATTCATTTTTTTTGTAATTCCATCGACAAGTTTATAGTCAAAAAAGATTTCCTCCCCATCAATGTCAATCTCGAAACATTTATTTTTTATTTTTTCAGGAAATTTTTCCTCTGATTTTGCCAGTTCCAGATCGTGAGTAGCGATAATTCCTGTTCCTTTAAGTCTTATTATTTGCTCCAGAACAACTTTTGAACCCTTCTGCTTATCCTCAGAATTAGTGCCTTTAAGAATTTCGTCGAGCAGGATAAAAAGTTTTTCTTTATTGTAAAGTTTCTCAATTAAATCCTTAAGTCGTTTCAATTCAGCATAGAAGTATGACTCATGTTTTTGAAGTGAATCATTTGTCCTCATGCTGGTAAAAAGGTTCATCAGTCTGAATTCAAATTCTGAGGCACAGACCGGGGCACCGCACATGGCCAGTATAAGATTAACTCCTATGGTTCTGAGAAAAGTGCTTTTACCGGCCATATTTGCTCCTGTAATAATTATAAATTCATTTTCATTAAAAATATCTATATTATTATTCACCCTTTCCTTTTCATTAATTAACGGATGTCCTAGGTTTACAGCATGAAGAACGGTTTTTTCGCCGGGTATGGGAAAAACCTGGTTTGGAAAATTAAAATAATAAGTTGCCAGGCTTGATAATGCATCAAATTCTCCTAATACATCAAACCATCCGGGAATTTCATTTTTATACTTCAGCTT
>CBFCXR010000304.1:0-2318 GCA_965602045.1 uncultured Bacteroidales bacterium
ATTTTTAATAATTTCCTCATTATCCTTTATGCTGCAAGAAAGAATAATAAATTGAGATCCTATTATGAAATAAAGTAATCTATTCATAATTCTATAATTTTAGTTTATTATTAGTCTTTATAATTTTTTTAAATCCAATTACATTATTTTCTAATATAAATTGTAAAATCTGCATAAATGAATTCTTTATCAATTCCTGTCCACTCAAAATTAGGTTTAATATATATTTTTTTCTCAAGTGTGTCTTCTCTTAAATATCCGTATTCAGTTATCTGATTAAGTGCTGCCTCACCCAAAATTTTATAGGCAATAGTATCTATTGTTTTTTCTCCTTTTGTTGAATAGCTTCTCACACAGCTTCCTTCACCCCAAAAATCAACTACTTTCCACACATTTGTTTCCCCTAGAGTTTTATGATAATCTTGAGAATAAAGGTTAGTCCCAAAAACTAAAAGCAAAATTGTTACTTTAATTGTTTTCATGTTGGCTGGTGATTCGGTTATAAGATGAATCAGAGTAAAATAAGGTTGCTTTTTAATGAACACTAACGTGAGTCTGTGTAAAAACCCTTTTTAGCAAAATAAATATAAGCATTAAGTTGATTTAACGATCGATTAGGGTGCTTTAATTTTTCCATCACTCAAATGCTGATTTTTATAGCATACACTTTTTGTTCCTTAAAAAGGCTTAAAATTAGCCATTTTAGCAGTGCAAAATAATGCAAACAGCACTCTTTCAGTGCTTTAATCAGGTGTTCTACCCCAAGTATTGAGACACACCGGGTTAGGTTGTACCCGATAAATATCAGGCCAACCTCGCCCAGTACATTGTCTTTCTTTCTGACCAGTGTATGGGTAAACCCTCGTTGGCGTTTTAGTGTTCCAAACATATGTTCTGTTACCTGTTGTCGCTGGCGGTAGTAATCCGAGTTAGCTTCAACCCTTCTGGCATTAGCTTCAATAATTTCAGCATACTCACTGCGGTCGATATACCTTCCGTTGGTTTTACTGTGCGTACATAAATGCCTGCTCGAACAGGTTTTACATGCAGGGGTATTATAGCGTTGAAAGCGATATGCCCCTTTTACAGATCTCCTCCTGTTGCTATGTTGGTGCCAGGTTCCGTTAGTGTGCATGGCATTGCCCTGAGGGCAACAATAAATGTTTTGATCCTTATCGTAAATAAAACTGGTAATGGGATACAATCCTATATCCTTCGTTGCGGGGGCTTTGGGTGAAACATAGGTAGTAATATAATTTTCATCACATTGTTTTAACTCTTCTCCGGTATGATAACCCTTATCGGCCAGTACATTCATACGCTTTACTCCAAGTATTTCTTTTGTTTGCAGGGCTATTGGCGACAGGGCATGCGTATCATTGACATCACCCGTATCATACTCAACCAATAATTTATGTTTTGCATCGGATGATGCCTGGATGTTATAGCCTACGTTGATGATGTTTTTGTGTAATATCACAGAACGTGAATCAGGATCGGTCAGTGATATCTGTTCTTCTCCGCTTTCAATCAGGGCTGTTTTTATCTGCTCATAATGGGCTTGTTTTTCTTTCCGCTCCTCTATCTTTTTATCCAACTCTTTTTTATCCTCTTCCTTATCATTGCTGTCCAGCAGTGCTTCATATTCCTTGATCTGGTTTTCAATGTAATCCAGGTGACGTTTGAGTTTTTTTTCGTTAAAGTTATTCTTAAGCGAGTTGCTGCCCCGTATTTTAAATGAGTCGATAGCTACGGTTTCTCCCTCTATCAGGTTCCATTCCTTCAGCAGGCATACAAAGCGGCGGAATACCTCACGGAAAGCTTTGGAGTGATTTTTTCGGAAATCGGCAATGGTTTTGTATCTGGGTCTTAGCCCTGATAGTAACCACATTGCTTCAAAGTTCGTCCGTGCTTCGCGTTCAAGTTTCCTGGTGGTCCGAATACCGTGACGATAGCCGTATAAATAAAGCTTCAGCAGTGCGGAAGGAGGATAAGGAGGCCGTCCTTCTTCCTCGCATTCAACATGGGCAAACCCAAAGCTTTTCAGATCAATGACATCGACAAAGGCATCTACTACACGCACAAAGGAATCAGAGGCTATGGCGCTTTCCAGGCTGAACATGAACATCTGGTTCCTGTCTTCTCCCTGTTTGTGTTGCATAATTTATGCTGATTGGTATGGTATACAAGTTACTTAACTACCAGGTGCTTGCCTAAATAATGGGAAGTAGATTATGAACAAATAGGGGAGTTTTTGCACAGTCTGACGTTCTGTGCCATTCCGCCAAAGCGGACTTTTATCCCTTCGTGCTTCGCAC
>CBFCXR010000305.1:0-2278 GCA_965602045.1 uncultured Bacteroidales bacterium
TATAATATTCTTCAAATTCAAGATCTTACATATGTTTATCTTTATCTTAAATTACTTTATAAATATTTAGGTTACCAATATAACCAGGATATTATTAAAACAATAAATATATAATATACTGCTCAAAAGAAATTATTAAATGGGTAATTGGTCAATACTGGCGGGCTATTAAGGATTAACATATGTAATAAGCCGGTTTCCTGATATTAATATATTATCATCTTTTCAGTAAATATCTTTTTGTCAGTGACAAAAATTATAAAATACATCCCTGGTATAATTTGATCTGTATTAAAGGTCAGGTAATTATCATCAATTTTATTAAAATTATTTATCGGAATAAGTATGCCCTGTATATCAGCCAGATACATTTTATTAATAAAAGTATTTTTCATTTTAATATTTACATTGATATAACCAGAATTCTGAAATATCTCAATTTGAGGCTTTAACCAGTTGTCCGTTTTAACCGAAGAATATATAAATCCACAAGCTCCCAGTTTATTGGCAGTCTCCATCCTGGTACTATCAAGCATATCGTATAGTGAATCCCCCGGACATAAAGTACTGCATCCATCTCTATGACCCGCAATTATATTTAAAGCAGGATTTAGAGGATGCTCACAAATGCCGTATGGATTTAATGTATCTTTGGCTGTTTTCCATGTTAATAAGTTTACCAAAGAATTTAAAGATTCATAGGTTGGGTGGATATCCATGTAATTACCCAGAATGCAAATACCCAAAGTTCCGGAATTACTACCGCAAAAATGTGCTCCCATCACATTATCCTGCTCATACATTCCGGGATCCCTGCCTTTGAAAATGTTGCCATCCTGCGCAATCACATAATTATATCCAATATCCGACCATCCATTCCCAGTAGTATGATATAAATATATATTTCTTATAACGTTTGTATAATCAGTCAGATCATTTGAGGTTGCCGAGTGGTGAATAATAATATTTTTAACCTTGTGAACAATCCTTTCATAGTCGGGCTCAGGCAATCCGTCCCTCCATATCTCCTGATCAATCATTGCGGGTTCTGAACAGTCGCCATCTTTTTTTTTTTTAGTCCTGTTTTTCTTAAGATTTTTTTTGAAGGGGAGGCATTGATAAAGAGAAACTCAACCTCCTTATCAATAGCAGAGGGATAAAATCGAAACTCAGTTAATTTATTCTTAAAAACGATAAGATTGCTTGAAATATATGATGATGTATCTGTGCTATGTTCATTAGCCCTAAGAAATATAGTGTCACTTGCAGCGATTATATATGAATTAATAAAACTAGCGGAAGTATCAATCTTAACCACAACGCCAGTCATAGGAAACTCCGGAGATATTAAAAATATACTGTCATTTGTCGACTTAGTCTCATATCCTGACGGGACTTTGAATTCCATTCTTTTTACATACTGGGCAAATACTTCTATTACCGGATAACAAATGACCAATAATACCAAAAATATAAACCTTTTCATATTCATTAATTTAAGGATACTATCCCAGCATGAGGTAGTCGATGGGATACTATCCTATCGATGACAAGCGACCGGGATACTATCCTATCGATGACAAGCGACCGGGATACTATCCTGACATTATTAACCATTCATTCATTTTTTTTTAAATCATTGACTGTACTTTTATATATTCAACCAAAAAATATAACTGTGCCAGATAATAAATCCATAGAATTGCTGATATCAGATAGATATTATCATATATTTAATAGAGGCAATAATTATAACACTGTATTTTTCAAACCTGAAAATTACTACTATTTTCTGAAAAAATATTATATGTATTTAAGTAATTATATTGATACTTATGCTTATTGTTTGATAAATAATCATTTTCATTTTTTAATAAGAACTAAAGAAAAAATAATATATAAAAACCGTGAAATCGTTGATCAAACTGAAATTGGAAGGATAATAGGACAGCAATTCCGATATTTTTTTATTGCTTATTCAATGCACATAAACATACAGGAACATAGAAGTGGCAGTTTGTTTTTAAAAAATTTTAAGCGAGTTATGATTAATGACGAATATTATTTGAAATATATTATTTTTTATATTCATTACAATCCTGTAAAACACAACATTGTAAATAATATAAGTAGTTATAGATATAGCTCATACAATAGTCTTTTATATAAAATAAATCCGGAAATTAAAGCAGCCGAAGTATTAAATGGAATTTTTAATAGCATAAATGAATTTGCTGATTTTCACAGCCATTATACATCTGAGAAGAAAATCAAAGAT
>CBFCXR010000306.1:0-2270 GCA_965602045.1 uncultured Bacteroidales bacterium
GGAGTACGTATTTCATGTGATATATTGGCAAAGAATCGTGATTTCATTTGATCCAGTTCTAGCAGCTTATCAGCTTCAAACTGTTTCATTTGTAATTCATGGCGAATATGCACTCTTCTCAATTGTGCTTTCCAGATAAGCCATACAATTAATCCTATCAATAAAACATAAAGAATATATGCCAATGTAGTTTCCCACCAGGGAGGCGTAATGATGATTTTCACTGAAGCGCCTTCATAGTTCCATACACGTTTGTTATTCGATCCTATTACCCTGAAAATATATTTACCCGGATTAAGATTTGTAAAAGTAGCCACTCTATGGCCTGCATCTGTTTCAATCCAATCTTTATTAAATCCTTCGAGCATGTATTTATAATGGTTATTTTTTGGATTTATATAATCCAGAACAGCAAATTTAAATGAAATAGAGTGCTGAAAATAGGGAAGTGTAATTACATCGGTTAAGCTGATCTCCTTTTGCAGGGGGGAATGCATATCTCCCGGCTTTACAGTTTTATTAAAAATTTGAAAATCCGTAATCACTACAGGTGGAATTCTTTCAATATCTTTGATACTGTCCGGATGAAACAGGGTAAAACCATTTGTTCCGCCAAAGATGATTTCACCGGTTTTAAGTTTCGCACAGGCGTTAATATTAAACTGATTCCCCTGTAACCCATCATTCTCGTCATAATTTTGAAAGGTTTTATTAACCGGATCGAATTTTGATATTCCCTTATCAGTACTTATCCACAGATTACCTTTATTATCTTCCAGTAAGCCTTTTATATATATAAAAGAATTCTTTTCATTTGTCTCATAGAGTGAAAATGTGTTATCTTCCGGATTATAAAGGTTTAAACCCCACCTGGTACCGATCCATAAGTTACTTTTGCTATCCTCAAAAATGAATCGAATCCAAAGCGCGCTTGTAGTAGTGGAATCATACTTGTCATGTACCCAGCTTTTTACCATCTTGTCATCCCTGTCATAAAGATATAATCCCTCTACGGTACAAAACCAAAGATTTTCTTTACTGTCCTCATATATTTGACCCACTTCGTTACTATAATCGGTAGGATCAAAAATTATATCGCTCTTGTCAACAATATTAATTTGATTAAAGCTATCATTTTTTCTATTGTAGAGATTAACACCTCCTCCATATGTACCTATCCAAATATTCTTCCTGCTGTCTTCAAAAATTGATCTTGCTTTATCACTATTAAGACTTGCAGGATTGTTTTCATCAGGCATATAATGAATCGATTTCCCTGTTTTCTTTTCAAACCTGTAAGCGCCTTTTCCCCAGGTACCAATCCATAAATCACCATAACAGTCTTCTTCAATAGCATAAATGGATTCAACAAACGGATTACCGGGCACTTGTGGGTCAAGGGGGACATATGTAAACGTCTTCTTTTTTCTATCGTAATGATGCAATCCTCCGTGACTCACACCAATCCAAAGATTACCATCAGATGTTTCACAAATAGCATTTACTGACCTGTTTTTTAATCCATTCGGATCACTATATTCATATTTGTAAGTGTGGAATGCATCCCGGGACGTATACAATTTTATGCCCTCATAACTGGTGCCTATCCAGATATTTCCCTGCCGGTCAACAAAGTCAGTTGAATGATGCGCATTGATCAGCTTTTGGCTTCCCCTTCTTTCATACAAATCGAATGCTTTTTTTGTCTTACAATTATAAGATATTCCTTTTCTGAATCTAACATGTTTAAATATGATTTTATCCTCAGAATAGATTAAGCGATCATATCCACTACCTGTTCCAATCCATAAACCACCTTCACTGTCTTCAAACAGTGACCTGATATTATTATCTCTGATGCTATTTGGATCTTCCGGATTGTGCCTGAAATGAACTACTTTCCCCGTTTCCCGATCAAACAATTCAAGTCCATGGCTGCCTGTACCCACCCAAAAATTATTTCTATTATCCTCATATATACAGCTTATAGCACCGGGGCTAATACTATTCGTATTATTGTTATTATGTGTATATCTGGTGAAATTGTCACTTTCAGCATTATACAGGTTCAGTCCATACATCGTACCAATCCACAATCGCCCCTGTTTATCTTCATATAAGGCTTCCAGAAATTCTTCATGACTGAGACTGGTGCTGTCATTTTCATCATACCCGTATCTGATAAATTTTTCCTTTTCATGATCAAAACGATTTAATCCTCTTTCGCTTGTTCCAATCCAAAGCGTTCCTTTGCTATCTTCGAGGACTGA
>CBFCXR010000307.1:0-2270 GCA_965602045.1 uncultured Bacteroidales bacterium
CAAAGGAAGACTTGATTAATGTTGAGTTTTCACAGAAGATTGATTTCGAAATAGAAACTTTTATCAGATTCACAAAAGGAGATTCACTTAAGTTTTTTGGATTGCAATGGGGAAAATCATCCGATTTTAATAACCAGTATGATTTTTTAATAAGCGGTAACGGATTTTACACAATAGATAGATTTTCAGGTGAATTTCATGACTATGTTTCTCCTTCTCCATCCGCACTTATTAAAAAGAAACTTTATAATAAGTTAACCATCAGGAAAATCAATAATAATTTCTATTTCTTTATTAATGAAGAACTGGTACACAGTATGCCCTTTAAATCATTTTTTGGGAATTATTTTGGATTTCAGGTTGGCAATAATTCTATTATTCAGGTTGATTATCTCAGGATTTCTGAACTTAAGAAAGCCACGCAAAACAATCCTCCGGATATATTTGTTAAGGATCCGGTGAAGATTAACTATGCAACGTCAATGGAAAAAGCCTTCAAAACCCGGGTAAAAGAACTTGTTTTAAATGGAAGACTATCAGATGACGGAGGCATATATGAATTAACAATAAATGGTAAAGAAGTTCCTTTTAAAGCCAATGGTGAGTTTTATGCTAAAATTCCCCTTGCTGTGGATATCAATACTATAAGGATTATTGCACGGGATCAGCAATTACTTACTACTGAAAAAATTATATATGTTGAAAGGGAAGTTAGCATGGCTGATGAAGATCCCATAACAGAATTTAAAAATATTGAGTACAACGCATTAATTATAGCTGTCAGTGAATATCAGGATGAGAATGTTAAGGATCTGGATCAGCCTGTCAACGATGGCAAAACATTACAGCAAATATTGTCAAAAAAGTATTCGTTCCAGAAAAAGAATATAAATTTTCTTGAGAATCCTAACAGGGAAGATATGATTATTGCATTTGATGAGTTAAGCAAAACATTAAACAGTGATGATAATCTGTTGATTTTTTTTGCCGGGCACGGTTATTGGGATGAAAGTACAAATATCGGGTACTGGCTGCCCTCGGATGCAAAAAAATCCAATACGGCAAACTGGTTTAGAAACAGCACTATAAGGGATTTTATAGGAGCAATAAAGGCAAGGCATATATTATTAATATCTGATGCCTGTTTCAGCGGAAGTATTTTTAAAACACGAAGTGGCTTTGATGACGCTAATCAGGGAATACAAAGAATTTACAGGCTTTCCAGCCGGAAAGCAATGACAAGTGGCACATTAAATGAAGTGCCGGATAAGAGCGTTTTTATCGAGTATTTCAATAAGAGACTTGGGGAAAACAATGAAAAATTTCTTTCTTCCGAGCAGTTGTTCGGCCTTATTAAACCGGCTGTTTTAAATAACAGCAAGAACATTCCCCAGTACGGTACTATCCAGAATACCGGTGATGAAGGCGGAGATTTTATTTTTATTCTAAAGTAAACAGAGCCTTTTGTTTCTCAGAAATATAATATTTATTGGATTTTATAGTTAAATCTTATACTTTGTTGATTATTAACTATATCAATCAAATAAAAATTAAATACGGAATATATGCCATTATGTGCTGAATATATTCATATTTCACTGATTATTGTTAATAAATAATCTTTAAATTACTAATTTTATTGACTTATTTTGCAATGCTTATAATTATGGGTATTGCGGGATAAATTAGTTAATATAAAATGAAACGCCGGTGTCATCTTCTACTAATTCTGATAATATTGACAGCTTCAGTAAATTGTCAAACTATCTCGCGATCGGTTATTTCCTCATTGGGTAACTCATACGATAATCAGTTTGAATTTATACAATGGACTGTCGGTGAGGCGGTTATTGAAACATTTTATGATAATTCATACTACTATCTGACCCAGGGATTTCAGCAACCGGGTGTCAAGACCATCAAGTACAAATATTCCACGAATGAAATTGATTTTTTCCCTAATCCGGTTATTGATAATTTGATAATCGTATTTAATTATCCGGAATTAACAGAATATAAGCTGAAAATATATACAATAATCGGAGCATTTATTAACGAATATAAGATTTCTGATGCTTTTAAAGGATATAAACTGAGTGTGGATTTCTCAGGATTTATACAGGGTATTTATGTCATTTTTATTTATTCTCCTACTGGGAATCTATTGAAAACAGGGCGAATAATAAAAATATAGTGCGTTATCAATATTTTACATAAATTTTTCATTAAAATGAAATTAATTAAAAATATAAATATATTTTTATGGATTG
>CBFCXR010000308.1:0-2267 GCA_965602045.1 uncultured Bacteroidales bacterium
TATCTGGCATTGATTTGAGCAGCCTTTACATGTAAATCTTGATATTGCAAAGGGGGTATTGCTGATGCCAAATCCTTTAAAGCGGGTTTTTTTGCCGTTTTTCATGGCATCACGCGCAAGCATGGCAACTCCTATAGCTCCGGTAACATCGAAATGAGGGGGTATCGTGATTTTTTTGCCTGTCACCTGTTCGAAGGCAGCAACCACTCCTTTATTATTGGTAACGCCACCCTGAAAAAATATTTTATTGCCGATACGTTTGTCACCAACAACTTTTTGTATGTAATTATAGACTATTGAGTATGCCAGTCCGCCTACAAGGTTCTCATTTATCTCTCCACGCTGCTGCTGCGAGTTTAAGTCGGATTCCATAAATACCGTACAGCGATCTCCCAGGCTGCATGGCTTGCGGGATTTAAGTGCCAGCTCACCGAACTCCTCAATAATGTTCAGATCCAGCTTCTCAGCCTGTTCTTCAAGGAAAGAACCTGTTCCTGCAGCACATACCTTGTTCATCTCAAAATCAACAACCACGCCTTTCTCAATACTTATATATTTTGAATCCTGCCCGCCAATTTCAAATATAGTGTCAACTGTAGGGTCGTATGCAATTGCGGCAGTAGCCTGGGCGGTGATCTCATTTTGTATGATATCGGCCCCGATAAAATCGCCTGTAAGATACCTGCCGGAGCCTGTTGACCCTGCTGCTTTTACAACTATTTTGTCTCCCACTTCGGCGTATATCTCAGTGAGGCCCTGCCTTACAGCATCCAGAGGTTTTCCGGCAGTAGGCAAATACCTTCTTGATACAACATTATCTTTAGCGTCAATTAATACTACATTAGTGCTTAATGATCCAATATCAATTCCCAGGTAAACATCCAGCTTATCATGCTTGTTGCTTTTAAAAACAACATCTTTATTATATAATGCTTCAGATTCTGTTAACGGCTGAAGGTAATTTATATTTGTTTTTTCGGAGGTAAGGTAATCCTCAAGTTTTTTCAGTCCGGTGAAACTTGCATCTTCTTCACTTTCGGTGGTAAAGTTATGAATAACTGCCCCTATAGCGCCCATTGATGCAAAATATTGCGGGATAATAAGTTCCCCTTTTTTTAAGTTAAGAAGGTCATTAAACGCCTTAACAACGCCGGCATTCGCTGCTACTCCCCCCTGAAAAACAAAAGGGGATTGCAGTACTTTACCCCGGCCCAGATTACTGATAAAATTTCGTGCTACAGCAAAACATAAACCCGCAACAATATCATATACAGGAGTTGCAATTTGCTGCAGATGAATCATATCACTCTTGGCAAATACACTGCACCTTCCTGCAATACGTGGAGGGTTATCAGATTGTAATGCCAGGTTGCCAAATTCTTTCTCAATAGAAACACCAAGCCTTTTTGCCTGCTGATCGAGAAATGCGCCGGTGCCGGCAGCACATATACTGTTCATCTCAAAATCAAGCAATTGCGATTTGCCTTTAACCTTCCCCTGTTCCATAAAGATCAGTTTGGAATCTTCACCTCCTATTTCAATAATTGTGCGTGTATCAGGATAGTATTGTGCAACTGAAGTTGACTGCGCGATAACTTCATTAACATATACTCCGCCAATAAGACTGGCTCCAAGCTTGCCCCCGCTTCCGGTAAGTGCAACAGATAGTATATTATCAGCAGGATGTTGTTTTAATATTGATTCAAGCCTCTTTTTTAATACCAGGAATGGCTGTCCATGACAATAATCATAATGGTTTTCCAGTATTTTAAAATCTTCATCTAATAAAACAGTATTAAGTGATATTGAACCTATATCAAGCCCTAATAGTAATTTCCTGTCCGCAAGCTTCTTAGTTTTTTTTCTATTGTCCATAAGATGAGAAACAAAGGGGTTTTTATTAAGTCAGGTTAACAGGTTATTTTTTAACTATATATCAATTTAAGGGCTCAAATATAGGATAAAAATATTTTTTACCCATACAGGAACTCAAATTAATAACGGATTAGAATGTTAAAATTGACAAATAAAAGGGGACAGACCACTGGGGGTCTGTCCCCTTTCATGTCGCTTTTCATATCAACAATTTTTTATTGAAATCTTGTTCATAGATATTTCATGATTAATAAGTAATGCCTGATAAAATTTTTGCAATTTTATGCCCTGTAATATTTTTACTGATCCCGGATAATTTTAAAGTTCACCTGTTTGCATGATTGACCAGTTAACAATAGATAAAATATTTACTGCTGCCGATGTTGTTGAGG
>CBFCXR010000309.1:0-2262 GCA_965602045.1 uncultured Bacteroidales bacterium
TAGATATTCCATATAAAGATGAAACCTTTGATATTGTATTCCTTCTTGACATAATAGAACATGTACAGGATGACTACAAGGCTATTTCAGAAGTTAATCGTGTTTTGGGGCCTAAAGGTTCTGCTATACTTATTGTCCCTGCTTATCAGTGGTTATGGAGTAATAATGATGTAGCTTATCACCACAAAAGAAGATACAGCATAAGTCTTGTTAAAAAATTAGTCAAATCAAAAGATTTCAAACTGACTTTTATCAGTTTCTTTAACTCATTGTTGTTCCCTGTTTTTGTTATATTCACGATGATTGCGAAGTTTTCAAGACGATCATCAAATTCCACGGTTGTAAAACCGGTGCCAAAATCTGTAAATTTTCTTCTAATTAAATTAATGCAATTTGAAAGATGGTTAATTGTTAATACAGGGATCAAATTACCTTTTGGATCATCTATAATCTTGCTGGTTACCAAATAATTAAAAAATATAAGCGATGAGCTATAAAATATTTCAGTTAGAACCATATTTTGACGAGCGTGAGATTGAAAACCTGAAGGTTGCAATTAATACAGGATGGGTAACTGAAGGTCCATTTTCAAAAGAATTCATTAAAAAAATTCAGAACTACACCGGGGCAAATTATGCTGTTTTAGCTAATAATGGTACTCTTGCTCTTTATTTATCATTACTGTCAATAGGAATAAAACACGGAGATGAAGTTATTGTAACAGATTTTTCATTTAACGCTTCCGCATCTTCTATTGCTTTTACGGGAGCTAAACCAGTATTTGTGGATATTAATAACTCGGATTTACAAATAGATGTAAATAAAATAGAAAAAACCATTTCCTCCAATACCAAAGCAATAATGCCGGTTCATATATACGGTCAGGCATGTGACATGGATCCAATTATCAGGCTGGCAAAAAAATATAATCTTAAAATAGTTGAAGATGCCGCACAGGGATACGGAGTGTTTTATAATAATAAACATACCGGGGTAATTGGTGATGTTGGCATTATCTCTTTCTTTGCTGATAAAACAATAACAACAGGTGAGGGAGCAATAATTCTAACTGATGATGAAGCAATTTATAATAAATTGAAAATGCTTAGAAATCAGGGCAGGCCAAATAGCGGTACTTTTATACATCCTGAGCTGGGTATGAATTTTAGAATGACTGATTTGCAGTGCGCAGTTGGTGTAGCCCAACTGGAAAAATTTAATGAGATCCTGGAAATAAAGAATAAAAACTATAATCTATATACCGAAAATCTTGAACAAATACCTCAAATTGCATTTATAGAATTAAATGAATTCTCCAATTTTGTGCCATTCAGGGTGAATATAAGAGCTGAAAAACTGGATCAATTAATTGAATATATGGAAAGTAATTTAATACAGACAAGACGCCTTTTTTATCCTTTGCACAAACAACCGTGCTTTAAATATTTGAAATATAAAGAAAATGACTTTCCAAATTCTGATAGGGCATATAACGAAGGATTATCATTGCCTATACATTGTGGTTTGAAAGAAAAAGATATTAAATATATATGCAATACAATAAGAAAGTTTTATGAAGATAAATGAGAATTCAAACATAAGACTTATTAATAATGATACATACATTAACAGACTTGTTGAGTTGCATTTATCAGCTTTCTCAAATTTACTTTCAGGTACAATTGGAAAGAGATTTTTAAGATTTTATTATAAGAGGATCATTAAAGATGGATTTATCTTTGCATATATTGAGGATAATAGTATGCTTGGTTTTGTATCCGGTATAATTAATGAAAAACTGTTATACAATATCCGGTTTTATTTTTATGCCATTTTAGGAATTATTACTCATATTTATAATCCGAATATGATTCTTTGTTTTATAAGGCATATATTTAGAATAATAAAATTAAAAGGTGTTGAGATCAATTCTGAACTACTATCAATAGTTGTTGATGAACATTACAGGGGCAAGGGTATTGGTAAGATATTAGTTGAAACTTTAAATGACTTTATGATGAAAAACGGAGTTATAAAATATAAAGTATTTACTGATATGAAATACAGCACCGGGCATTTATTATATGATAAGCTTGGTTTTATTTTAGAAAAAGAATTATGTCTTATAGGTTTAATACTTAGAATGTATGTGAAAGAATTAAAATAACTACAAATTGAATATTTATTAACTATAAATTATTGAATTAAAATGAACATATTAATTACGGGTGGTGCAGGATACAAAGGAATTATCTTAACTTC
>CBFCXR010000310.1:0-2247 GCA_965602045.1 uncultured Bacteroidales bacterium
CTTTTAGCTGAAGATTTACATTTTTAACCAAAATATATGTATTAATAATTTTTAAAGAAGATATGGGGATTTCACCTTATTACTGAAATAATATTAATATTAATATTAATTTTAATCTTTATTTAAATAAACCTAATCAAATGAAAAAAATCATACTTATCAAAAAACTTGGGACATTTACACTCATGTTTATGCTCTTTGGTACGTTTGCCAAGGCTACCGTTCACAATTTAACTATAACAGCTACTGACACAGTTATTTATCATTTTCTGCAAAATACCTCTGGATATGATCATGGTGATACTATTATGTTAACAATGGAAGGTACTTATGTAGAATCGAAGTCATTAGACATTTTTAAGTCAGTGACTATTATGACTGATCCATCACTTCCAGGTAAGCCAGTTATTAATTTCCATTCTGGAGGATTCAGGTTTAAAGTCGAGGATGTTGATTTAATTCTTAAGGGATTAAAAGTAAGTGGCATAAAACCTGATAACACTCATATGGATAGTGAGTTAATTACTTTAAATCAAACAGTGGATGATAATACTATTGACACCGTCAAATCTATTAGAATTATCGATTGCGAAATTTATGGTATTCAAAAAGGTTTAAAAATGGGTCAATTTATTAATACAATAATTGATACTTTAATTATAGACAATGTATTATGGTATAATAGAGATGCTTCAAGTAAAACACCAACAATAAATTTTGGTGAAAAGGGAACAGCGAAATATATGTCAGTAACAAATTCTACATTTTATAACTGCGGTGGATCGTTTATGGATAGCCCTTTATTTGAAGGAAAAAGTGGAGATGGTTCAGGTAGGGTTGGTGAAATGGTAGCAAAGAAATTTATCATTGATCATAATACTTTTTATAATATTTTGACTGAAAATGGTTCGTTTCTTGCTTTACACGCCGTAAATGATAACTCTGTAGATTTAACAGTATCAAACAATATTGTTAGTACAATACTTGATCCAACAAAATCTGTACGCGTATTTAGAATGAATGCAGATGCCGGTCAAGTGAAACTAATCAATAACTGTTTTTATGATTTCACTCCATCAGAGGATAAATCATACTATGGATATGATTCATTGGTTAATTATGCTAATGTTACTTTAACCAGTAATGTTTTTATTGATCCCGTATTTCATAATCCTTCAGTCGGTATCTTTTTTATTTCTGATACTTCCGACTTAACAACCGCCGGAACTGATGGTGGTATAATTGGCGACCCGGAATGGGAACCTGTTGCCGGAATTTCTATTTTTGATGTTACCGAAAGAATTATACCAAACAGAACTGTTCAATTAACCGCAATTCTTAATATAGGTACTGCTGCTGATCGTACTATTGCCTGGAGCGTTAAAAATGGAACCGGATCTGCCAGTATCAATACTACTGGTCTGGTAACTCCATTATCAGTAGGTAATGTAGAAATTATTGCTGCCTCAAATCATGATAACAATATAAAAGATACACTGGAACTTACAATTGATCCCCAAATATATGTTGATAGCTTCAGTATTTCAACAATAGACGGCTGGGAGCAGGATCCCAGATCATATATTAGTGTTGACAGTGGTTCTTTAGAAATTTATGTCTCTGTTTTTCCGTTAGATGCTGATGTTAAAACATTTACTATTACATTATCGGACGATACAAAAGCAGAACTTAGCCCTGATAATAGTGAAATTAGTGCAAGAGTAAATGGTGAAGTTTGGATTATTGTTACTGCCGATGACAATAATGCTACAAAAGATTCTGTAAAAATTACCATCACAAATCAAACTGGAGTAGCACCAAACGCAGTAAATAATACTTCTTTACCTTCGTTCAGTATTGTTCCTAATCCTGCTTTCGATATGTTTTATCTTAATTCTTCCCAGGTAGCCGAGATTACAATAATCAATTTATTAGGAAAAACTGAGCTTCAAACTATTGTTGAAGAAAACGGATCTGTTAATATTAATCATTTGAAACCAGGATTATATCTTGTTAACATAAAAGCTGGAGAACATAGAAGAACTATTAAGCTTTTAAAGCAATAATTTAATATTCTGTCTATATAAGGGGCTGTCTAAAATTATCTTATAGGTGTTGAGTTAATCGAAACGATCGACATGTTTGAGGTTTTAGACAGTCTTCGATTTGATACCACTAGGGATTTAGGAGTATCAAGATATGACAATTATTCTATAGTTGATGAGTTGCCATTATTTATGGGTGGGA
>CBFCXR010000311.1:0-2233 GCA_965602045.1 uncultured Bacteroidales bacterium
ATTCTTTCTTTTTAAACAAGTATGTATTGTAGAATGCCCCAATCCAAAGAATATTCGTATCTGCCACGTCAGGATAAATATCGTAGATTATTGGATCATCTATATCTTGAGGAAATTGTAGATGTTTATACGTTCCGTTTTTTTTATCGAGAATACTCATTCCTCCTCTGTATGTACCGATATGTATTTTGTCATCATTATCAATATAAATGGTTTTGATATTATTGGACCTTAAGGAATTAGTATTGTTCGGATCATACATATAATAGGTGAATTTACCCGTTTCCCGGTCTAAATAATTTACTCCTCCATTTTCAGTGGCAACCCATATATTATCATTTTTATCAAAAGTTAATCCATATACATTATTATTGTTTAGGTAATATTCGCTGTTAAATATGCTGAACTCGTATTTTATAAAACCCGATGTGTGAAGATTTGTATAATTTACTCCGGAACGCGTGCCTAGCCACAAACCGTCATGGTCGTCAATAAACATGTTTAATATTGAGTTATGACTCAATTGCGATATGGGATGGGTAGCGTGAGCATACCGAAAAAAAGCTTCGTTTTCCGGGTTAAAAATATATAGCCCTTCCATGGTGCCAAACCAAAATGTTCCTTGACTGTCTTCAAGCATACCTCTAACACTTCCCGAGTTTATATGTGTATTGTCAGGAATATATACTTTGAATGTTTCTGATTTGAAATCGTATTTTGAGGCTCCATCGGTATCATGTCCTATCCATATATTATTTTTGGAGTCTTCATACAAACGATCATGTTTGTTTTGGCCAAGCGAACCAGGAGTGCCATCAGCAATAAAAAATTTTATGTTTCCTGTTTTCTGATCTAAATATCCAGCTCCCACATCTTCAATCGTAAACCAAAGTAAACCCCTGCTATCGAATAAGACATTAAAAACATATCCGGCGGGTATTGAATTGGTTTTTTTGTCATCGTGGTGGTAAAACACATTTTCTTTTGTATTAATATTGTGTTTTATTATACCAACATTTGTAGCAAAATATATGTTTCCTAACTGATCTTCTGTTATGTCCACGCTTTCAGTTTTTTCAACATCAAGCTCAGCAGGAATAAATTGGATGAATTTATCCAATACACGATCGAAATAGCAAATTCCAGACCCCCCAGCCATCCATACGGTTCCATTGTTGTCGCACTTTGCCTGGAATATATCGGTAAGTAAAGAACCTATACTGTCATTTTCATCTATATAATAGCGCAAATAATTCTTTAATTCATAACCATCGTACCTGGAAATACCCTTCATGGTTCCAAACCACATAAAACCATAGTTGTCCTGGGTAATACCTATCACACGGTTGTTCGCTAATCCATCCTCAATAGTGAATTTTTTAAACCTTAATTGTTCATGTATTCGGTGACTAAATTGCCCAAATGCCGTGTATACTTGAAAAGCAGCAACACAAAAAAGCACAAACATCAAATTCATCTTTCTCATTCAAATGGCAATTTATTCATTAAATTACAAAAAAATTCCTTAATTTAACACTGAGATTTCTAATTTTTGTAAATACTTCATATTTACTCATTGCTACCCACTGATTTAAGCCGACGTCCCATTCAAGGTAACATTTAATTCATTCATCTTAACTTAATATTTATAAAGGGCTTTTTTAGAAGTGTATTTAATAAAAAATACAATATCTATTAAAATGGACGAAGGACGTCCTGGCTAGTTGGATTCTTTGCGTCTGAGGCTTTTTTTAGCTATTTTTATAACAAAAAACTAAAGCTATTAAACATGAAAGGTGACAATAACCATAGCCGAAGGCAATTTCTTAAAAAAGGGATTCACTCTGCAGCTCTTGCTACAATATTTCCTGCAGGACTAAATGCAAACTGTATCTTTAATATGAATAAAGCAGAACAGGATAATTTTGTTTATAGAACTTTAGGGAACACAGGAATAAAGTTACCTATAATTAGTATGGGTACTGAAGCTACCAATAATGTTAAATTAATTAAAGCAGCTCTTGACTCAGGTGTAAAGCTATTGGCAACATCTCCGTATTATGCCAATGGTAACAATGAAATTGTGTTGGGTGAAGCTATAAAGGATAGAGACAGAGATTCCGTTTATGTAGCGACCAATGGTATTCCCGATGGAATAGACAGAAAGGCAGGTTTGTTCACCAATGAATCAAAAACCGAAAAGTTCCTTAAAAAAATAGATGAAAGCTTAAAA
>CBFCXR010000312.1:0-2225 GCA_965602045.1 uncultured Bacteroidales bacterium
ATGGCCAAGGTATTGGCATTCTATTTTAAATAAATAAGCTTAATCGATTTTTTGTATGATATCGAAATTAACTTATAATAGTAGATTCTGCTGGGAAAATTAGAAGCATTCCAGTCAACATGATATGTACCTGCCGGCTGTTTTTCTGATACCAGGGTAACCACCTTTTGCCCAGAAAGATTATATATGATCTATTCAATTTGCAAAGGTGAATGATCATTAATCCCTACATTGTATTTGATGGTTGTAACCGGATTAAATGGATTTGGGTAGTTTCGATATAATTTAATATTTTGAGGTATTTGATTTTTTCCTGCGCCTAGATTTGTAAAAGTTGCGGGAATTATACTTAAGATTTTGGTTACCTAAAACAGATTTATTTTAACTGTTCCAGTTTCTCAAATGGGGTATTGTTAAAGTTTGCGATTTGTTAATATACAAAACATTAAAAATACTTAATGGACTGGGTAGCTCATAAGGTATTAACAGTTTCGCGATTAGCAAAAACCAAAGGGCATATATCAACCTTACTGATAATTTTTTGTGCAATAGGAATTGGACAGAAAGTATCACCGAAATAACGACAGTTGATTTTAATGAAATTAAAAATAATCCTCTTGCGACTTGTGTTAATAATTCAATCATCATATTGGAAATGGCCCATTTTAATGATTCCTGTTTACCTACTTTTATACCATATTAATTAACTTTATAGATATAAAAAGGCTATTTATTTAACGTAAAATATCGTAGGTATTTATCATTTTGGGCATGTGCAAATCTTAGTTGAAATTTTGTAAGATTTTCAGGCTGCTCCCTTAACCTTAGTTTTGTTTTTTTCTAACTCAACTAATAATTTTTCTTTTAACAAGTATAGTTTCTTATAATTATGGACTCTTCGCATGCGCTGTTCTATTTCCATTAAAGCACATGCTGTCCAACGATGTCTCTGGCTGGAATTTTGCCAGTATTTAACCTTTTTTAAATACCGTTCTACCTGAGAATTCAAACTCTCGATTATATTTGTTGTTGAAAAACTGCGTTTAAAATGATCGGTTAGACCAAGACGATGCAAAGTAAGCGTTTCTTCCAATCCTTCTTCCAGGGAACGCGATGCGCTCATGTTTTCAGTTTTCAGATCCTTTACAATCGATTTTAAATCTGATCTGGCATATTCATAATGATCCTGATTATACGCCTTATTAATGCGTTTTTTATAATGATCCTGTTTGCTTTCCGGCAGATAACTGAGCACATTCTCACGCTTATGCCACTGGCAACGCTGAATAATCGCATGATTATCAAATACTTCTTTCACGGCCTTGTAGATGCCCTTTGATCCATCTATAACAACCAATAGGCCTTCATTGTACTGTAAACCACGATCAACCAGATTACTTAATAACTCTTTGATTACCCGGGAATTCTCACTGCCTGACTGTATGAAACCCAATGGTATTTTTCGACCCGTTATCGTAATGCCGAGGGCTATGATGATCTGTTCCTTTGCTAAATACTTCCCGTCAATATATATGGCTACAAACTCATACTCAGCTAATGAACGATTATCAAAGTCTTCCAGCTTTTTTTGACTTTGTTCAACGAAATCCTTACTTACACTGGAAGCGCTTAAACCAAAACTGTCAAGCATATTTCCCACTACCTGTTCGTAATCCCTGGTGCTCAGGCCTAGCAACAAGGCTTTGAATAAACGCTCGTCGCTGGCATTAGCCTGGCGTAATTTTCCATAACTATCCAGGCTTTTTGAACAGTTCAATTCATTGTCATAGATCCGGGGAACTAATAGTCGAATGCGTTGATCACCAAGTTTGACACTGCCAGGATTAGTACCCCAGCGACTGTATCTGCCATTATGAGGTTTATCATGACTATAACGCTCACCGGTGTGTATCTTTACTTCATCTTCCAAAATATCGTTCATCAACATGCGACTGATTTCCCAGTAATGACCTAATGCTGTCAATTTTACTTCCAAATCCTGTTCTAATAACCAGCTTATTTTCTTGCGGTCAAAGCCATTGGGTGTTACCTTCATCGAACGGTTCCTCCTTATTTAAATTTAAAAATGTCAAATTGAATTTAATTATTAATTCAATATGGGAGGAACCTTTATTTTCTATCAAATTTCAACTAAGAATAAGATAATGCCTATTCAGGTCAAATAGATATATTTTAATAATTCTGTTGATAATAAATTGTCGATT
>CBFCXR010000313.1:0-2189 GCA_965602045.1 uncultured Bacteroidales bacterium
TTATTCTACTTTACATTAAGTTCAGCAATCTTAACAATTACCTCAACTGCCTTTGCCATTGATTTTATTGGAATATATTCGTAATTACTGTGAAAATTATGGCCCCCGGTAAAGATATTAGGACACGGCAAACCCATATATGAAAGCCTTGAACCGTCAGTTCCCCCTCGTATGGGTACAATTTTTGGAGTAACGCCCACTTCTTCCATAGCTTTTACAGCTAAATTTACGGTATGAAAGTTGGCCTCAATCATCTCACGCATATTATAGTACTGATCAACCATAGAAATTTTTACTGTTCTGGAACCATATTTTAGATTCAGATGATCAACAATCTTAATCAGCAAATCTTTTTTCTTCTCAAATTTTTTTCTGTCATGGTCACGAATAATATAATCTACATAGGTACTATCAACCGTGCCCTTAATATTCATAAGATGATAAAATCCTTCATAACCTTCAGTATGTTCGGGACTTTGGTGACTAGGCAACATACTGTTTAATTCCATTGCTATCAACATCGAGTTTTTCATCTTATCTTTAGCTGAGCCCGGATGAACATTCAAACCCTGGATAGTAATTTTTGCCCGTGCAGCATTAAAATTCTCATATTCTAATTCACCCAATGGCCCACCATCCACAGTATATGCAAAATCAGCATTAAACTTCTTCACATTAAAGTTATCTACACCCCGTCCTATTTCTTCATCAGGAGTAAAAGCTATTCTTATTTTACCATGCTTTATCTCAGGATGATTTATCAGATATTCAACAGCAGTCATTATCTCAGCAATCCCGGCTTTATCATCAGCTCCTAATAATGAACTGCCGTTTGTAGTGATAATTGACTGGCCTATATACTTGTTTAGAGCAGGAAATTCACTGGGTGACAAAATAATATTTGCCTTTTTATTTAACACTATATTCTTTCCATAATACTGTTCTATAATCTGAGGCTCAATGATATTACCCGGAATATCAGATGAAGTGTCAAGATGAGATATAAAACCTATTGTGGGAATATTATCATCGACATTTCCCGGTAATGTTGCCATCAAATAACCGTTTTTATCCAGATAAACATCTGAAAGTCCCAGTTCTTTGAGTTCTTCGGCCAGAAGATTTGCTAACTCAAGCTGGGCTTTAGTGGAAGGGCAGGTTTTTATCTTTTCATCAGATTGAGTATTGATCTTAACATACTTTATAAATCTATCAACCAGATTTCCCATATTTTATATTTTTCTGAATTAATAATAAGGTTAAAATACAAAAAATTTCTATATGTACTCTAAAAGAATTTAACCACTTTATTAATTCTTAATTGAGTATATAAAATAACTTTATTAATTTTATAAATAATCCAGACTAACGAAATGCTATGCATAACCAGTAAAAGTAATGATCCGTATTTTAATCTTGCTGCTGAAGAGTATTTGTTTAAGGAATTCCATGAAGATGTTTTTATGCTTTGGCGTAGTGAACCTGCTGTTATAGTTGGGAAACATCAAAATACTCTTGCTGAGATTAACATTAAATTCATAAAGAAAAACAATATAAAGGTTGCCCGGAGACTGTCAGGAGGCGGAACAGTTTATCATGATCCCGGGAATATCAATTTTACATTTATTGTAAGTGGCAAAAAAGGTAAACTGGTGAATTTTAACAGGTTTATTGAACCTGTTTTAAAGGTATTGCATAATTTATCTGTTGATGCTGAATTTGAAGGTAAGAATAGTATAGTAGTAAATGGCAGGAAAGTTTCCGGAAATGCTGAGCATGTCTTTAGAAACAGAGTTTTACATCATGGGACTCTCCTGTTTGATTCTAAACTGGATGTTCTTGATGAATCTTTAAAAGTGATCCCAAACCGTTATAATGACAAAGCAGTTCGATCTGTCAGAAGTACCGTTACTAATATTAAACAGCACCTTATTACTGAACTTGGTATTCCTGAATTCAGGGATTTGTTATTAAATTATATTATTGAAAATTACGATAATTCAAAAATATATCATTTTAATGCTGAAGATACAGGAAAAATAAGAACACTTGCAAATGACAAATATGCAACCTGGGAATGGATTTACGGCTATTCACCTGAATATTCGCTGGATTGTATATGTGATACCAGCCGGGGGAAATTAATGTTCAGAATATTTGTTGAAAAAGGTATTATAATAGGATTAGAA
>CBFCXR010000314.1:0-2179 GCA_965602045.1 uncultured Bacteroidales bacterium
TACGATATGAAATATTAAAGGCTGTTCCTGATTCTTCAAAAAATTGCGGTATTATTGAATCACATCTACAAGTCGGAGGCTGGCCCGAACTGAAAAGCGGAACTGCTCCCGCAGATTCCGATCATGATGGCATGCCTGATGATTGGGAAAATAAAAATAGGCTCAATAAAGAGAATCCTGATGATAGAAATATTGTGGATTCAGATGGTTATACTATGCTGGAAAAATATTTAAATAGCATAAAATAATGCAATTCCCGGATAACCAAAGATATACTTAAGCTTTACTGATAATAATTTTGATATTGCCTTTTTATAGGAATTCAGAAAAATTAAACGCAATAGCCGGTAAATTGCACTTTGAAACGAAATTACATATATTTAAATATTTAACGCGTTTAGCCAACTGTTTTAACATCAGTTTTAAAAATTGTTTTAATGAATATTGAATTTATTGAATTAAAAGAAAATGATTTTGAAACTATAAAGAAGATATATGATTATTATATATTGAACTCAACTGTAACGTTTCACACAAGTAAAATATCGATTCAGGCATTAAAAGAAACTATCTCAATAGACCATCCAAAGTATAAATCATTTTTAATCAAATACAATTGTAAAATCTGTGGATACTGTTATCTTTCTCAGTATAAGAATAGACAGGCCTATGACAGAACAGCGGAAATCACTGTTTATTTAAAACCTCAATATACAGGAAAAGGAATTGGAGAACTGGCAATAAGAAAGCTTGAAAAAGTTGCCGGGCAAAAAGGCATCAGTGTGTTAATCGGTATTATTACAGGAGACAATTACCAAAGTATCAAATTATTTGAAAAATGCGGATTTGAAAAATGTGCACATTTTAAACAGGTTGGTGAAAAAACCGGTAAAATCCTTGATGTAGTGGCATACCAAAAAATTTTAGAATAATAAACAACTGCTCATAGAATACTGGTTGTATCTCGCCTGATATGGCCCAATACCAGATACAAAAACAGGGCATTGATTTAAAAATGATGTTTTATCCTGAAATGCCGGAGTTAATCTTCTGATCAATTAATATATTGATGCAGTAATTTAAGTAAAATCTCTATTTTCACCGGTTTGGATATATATGCATCGCAGCCCGCTTTCAGGCAGTTATCTTCATCAGATGCCATCGCATAAGCAGTTTGGGCAATTATCGGAAGTGTCTTTCTGAATTTTTTTATTTGCTTTGTTGCTTCAAATCCATCTATTTCAGGTAGTTTAATATCCATTAGTACCAGGTCTATTTTTGAGTTTGTTTTGCACAAGTTTATCGCCTCGGTTCCATTCTTTGCTCTTATGACTAATGCATTTGTTGATTTTATCAAAGTCTCAAGAAAAGTAAAATTTATTTCTTCATCTTCGGCAATAAGTATCGTTTTTCCTTTCCAGTCATGTCTCTCGGTAATTTCAGTAGTTTTTTTCTTACGTATCGGTATTCCAGGGGTATATGGTATTCTCAGGTAAAAGGTTGAGCCCTTATCTTCTTCAGACTGCAGCCATATAGAACCGTTCAGTTTTTCAGCTAATCCCTTTGATATTGACAAGCCTAAACCGGTACCACTATATAATCTATTAAATGAAGTACTAACTTGCCTGAACCGGTCAAAAATCACTTTTTGCTCATATTCTGAAAGTCCGATACCCGTATCCCTGACGAAAAATACTATGTGTTTATATTTTTTAATTTCATAACCAACATCAATATTACCCTTTTCAGTGAATTTGTATGCATTAGACAGAAGATTAGTCAATATTTGCTCAATTCTCACATTATCGGCATATATATAAGATTTCTCAACTGGCAAACCATAATGAAGCTCAACTTCAATAGGTTTATTTTCTTGTTTCTTAAGGGTATTAAAATAAAGTGCAAGTTGGTCAATGAGCCCGTTTAAAGAAAAATTTTTATTTCTTATATTGATCTGTTCTGCCTCAATTTTAGAGATATCGATTATATCTGAAATAATTTGCAGAAGTTGTTTACTTTTTGTGTTGATTATATCGATAAATACTTCTTTTCTATTCTCGTCAAATTTCTTATACTTAAGCAGATTGGCAAATCCTATTATCGCATTCATAGGTGTTCTTATTTCATGGCTCATATTAGCAAGAAAGGCTGATTTTAATTTATCACTTTCTTCGGCTCT
>CBFCXR010000315.1:0-2141 GCA_965602045.1 uncultured Bacteroidales bacterium
GGCCTTTTGCTTAACCATTGAAATATACAAATCATTTTGAGAATTTATTTTAGAGAAGTCAGCCTCTTCAGGTGAAAACGCTATACTCATTCCCATATTGATCAAAGGGCGGTTTAATGAGTCCTCAAATTCAAATTTAAATTTGGGAAGGTCAATTATAATTTCTTTTTCCGAATAATTTCCTAACCAGTTTTCCCAGTTTTCAACAGTTAGATTATCAACAATATCAGTGGTTGATTTATCTTGGTTAGGCAGTAATATTAACATACTGTAATCACCTGCACCGTAAAGCAGTTCAACTGAAGAAAACGTACCATTCTCATAATAGTTAAATTTCCCTTCAATATGCATTGTCGGAACTTCTAAAGTACTTGTCTCTGTCAGGTGAAAATCTTTGTTTTCCGTATCTTTTTCATCAAATTCATATTTCCAGATTCCGTTAAAATAAATTGCATTAATAAGGTACATTACCGAATTAGGTGAAATTAAATCTATAATCTTTTCAATTTTATCATGAGTTTTTTCAGCAACCCAGTTATTTATAGTATTTTTTGCTGAAGGATCACCAAAATCCAAAGCTCTGACTTCAGCATTATAGTATTTTTGATTGGTATTAATAAAGTCCTGTTCAACATAAAAGTTATCCCTGTACCATATTGAATTAGCGATTTCCAATACTACTTTTGGATCAATTGACTTTAATCCGTTCATAAGATTCTCATATATATCATTAATTTCTTCTATTGATAAACCTTCTTTTTTAAGTGTTATTTCCATTGCATCCTTAGTAGTGCTGTCAGCTCCGTTATATGTCATGGCCAGGGCCAGGGAAACACTGAAAGGTGAAAAAATCACGTTATCATCAGCATCCTGGTAAGCTAATACCTCTTTAAATAATTCTATTCCAAATTCATTATCTGATTTTATTAGTTTTTCAGTACTTTTTGTTATGTGGATCTCATTATCGGGTGAGTTATCCTTATTCTTTTCACACGCTGCCAAATATGATACGATCACCAGGCTTATTATTAATATATATTTTGTTTTCATTTCTAATTTATTTTTAAGTTTATGCCATCTTTATGTTATAGAGAGGGAATAAACAGAATAATGGTTGCGTTCATCAGGTGATATTTTTTGATACTGACGCAACCATCTAATGTATTGATGCATCAGTTAGTAGGCGCCTGTTAAAAGATAAAAATATGAATTATATAATTATAAAGTCTTAATTTTAAGAAAACTTTTTCATAAAGGTTGGTTGATAAGTTAAATAATATTATTAAAGGCTGCCAGAAGCGTGATCGCAAGTCTCAAAAGGAATTGTACGAAATGTTTAAGACAAGTATGTTTGGGATTTGCCTGAGATATTCAGGTGACTATAATGATGCACAGGATATTTTACAGGATGGATTTTTGAAAGTATATGAAAAAGTACAACAATTTCAATTTAGAGGTTCTTTTAAAGGCTGGATTGGAAAAATTATGATAAATACTGCATTAGAAAGGTTTAGATCAAAATATCAGATAATAAATATAAATGATAATATTAAGGAAGTGGACAGTAAAGGAAACAGTGATGCTTCAGTTGATATTTCAGTAAAAGAGCTACTGAAATTTATTCAGGAGCTTTCACCTAAATATAGATTAGTGTTTAACTTGTTTGCTATTGAGGGATATTCACACAAGGAAATTGGTAAAATGTTAAATATTTCTGAAGGAACATCGAAGTCAAATTTATCAAGAGCAAGAGTAATATTACAGGGAAAAATTAATAAGTATTATAAAATGTCTGTTCAAATTAGCTGAGTATATGAAGGGAAATAGTGAAAATATCGACAATTTTTTCAGAAGTAAAATGGATAGTTATGGGGAGATTCCTGAAGCTGCTGTCTGGGAAGGTATTTCTGAAAAGCTTGGCCATAATAAGAAGAAAAAGCTAATTATTTTTATGAGCAAAGTTGCTGCAGGAATGTTATTAGTTGTTTCATTAGGATTAGGGTATTATTTATTAAATAAGAAATCCTCACTGGATTATGTTGAATCCATTGAATTAACAAGAGAACCGGAGTACAATAAAACTGTAACGGAAACAGATAAAACTATAAAGGCAACCGATAAAACTGTGGCGGCAAGTGATA
>CBFCXR010000316.1:0-2095 GCA_965602045.1 uncultured Bacteroidales bacterium
TTCAGAACTGTAATATATGAAAATTCACCTTGAGGTTGAACACCACCGTTCCAGTAAACGGCTGTAACAGCAGAATTGCCCACTACAATATTATCGGCAACATACCGCTTGCCATAATCAGCGGCATTATCTCGTGTTGAAGGGCTTGCAATACGAAAGGATACGTCACCACCAAGACCGCCAACCGTAAATCTTCCATATCCTTCAGCGGTTGGGAATGCAAGTTGTTGTGCATAAAAATTAAACCCAATTAATAGTAATGCGTAACTTAAAATTGTTCTTTTCATTTCAATTTTATCTCCTCCCAAAAGCATTTAATCTATTTTACTCAGCAATTCGAAGCACCAATATGGCATCTTCCCATTTTGTTGGGGGTGCCATATCTCGTGATTCATTTTCTTTAAATGATGAGACTTGCTGTTTCTGTCCATTTCGGGGATAAAACCAAAAAGCTTCAGCATCTTTGTTAAAAATATTATTAACACGAATATGTGAATTATTAGAAAAATAGATCAACGCCATATCGTTCGATTCCGTAGTAACAGCAGTTTTTAAACTTTCATTTTCACTAAATCCTGAAATAACTCTGCCGTTTGGAATCCATTCATTCCACTTGTGCTCAATTAAAAATTGTTTGCCTATAACTGCTAATTGTGCTGCACCGGGAAAATCCAGTGCTTGTTGCCAGGTATAACCACAATTGTAATCCCCTTCGTTTCCTCTCATGGCCCAAATAGGACCTGCTCCGTAGGTATGGCCGGCACCTCCGGCAAAGAATGTCTGATAAAACTGCCTGCGAACTCTTAAAGGTGTAACCCAACCGCATTCATGTCGATAAGTTCCATATTCATACGAACCTTCTAAGAATAAGCTCGGCTTAACCGGATTTGTTAATTGATAATCATCCAGCATGGCTCTATAGACATTATTCACCTCTTTCCAAACTTCCACACCATTGGCATCTTGCCAAACATCTTCATGAAACCACTGCGATGAGCCATACGGATAGTCTCCGTTAGGATGGTAAGTGAAGAATGCCTCATCCCAGGCAGAATGCTCTTCGTTCCATGATGGGTTTTCTCCGGTAATTCCTTGCACAATACCTTCAGCCATTGCCCTGTATACATCACGATAATCATATTTGCTGAACCTTGTGTATTTGTTATAGGCCTCAAATTGCGCTTTTGTATCGCCGCCTAATACCCAAATAATGTTGGGTTCTTCTCCATAACGATTACCTAAAAAAGCACCATAAGACCTGGCTTCCTCTGCTGTGTACTCCCCTGTGCCTGTAACCAGTTGAGAAGCCCAGCATGGTAAAAGGGCCAGATACATTTTTCGCTTTTTTACTGCTTCAATAATGTAGTCTGCATGATCCCAATAATCATTCGGCGAATTAAGACTCCCTCCCTTAACCAACAAAGGTTCAGAAGTATTTGGAGATTTTTCTTCTCCGGTAAAAGGACGATGCCCATATGCATTAGCTGCATTATCAGGACTCCTCTTCATTCCTCCTCCATGTGGAGACCAGTGAGCTACAGCTTGAATTACTGTAAAGCCAAGCGCTTGACGACTATCCAGATATTGATCGACTTCTTCTCTTGTTAGTTGTTGAAACAAACCCCAACCAGTATCTCCAATCCATAGAAAAGGGCTACCATCTTTATGTTGAATGTAATGTCCGTTAGACGAAACTTCAAGTTTACCATGTTCTTCCCAGGGGGATTGTGCTATTATCACAAAAGGTCCCATTAATAATGCACATAAGATTGCAATAAAGCTTAATTTCATATGTATAAGTGTTTATTTTTAATTGTCACATGCCTGCCTGCCCGGCAGACAGGGAATTCGCGATTAGAATATTAAAACTAAATTGTTTCTTAAACTGTAATAATAAATTTCTAAAACCTATTTTAATTCAATAGTATCATTTAATAAACATTATTCAATAGATATAATCACCCTTTGATACCTTGTTAGCTTCGGAGTACCATTATCTGTTACTTCACATATAATATGAATGGTTTCACAACCATTAACATTGTCTGGCATGGTTAAAGAAGAATTTTGCTTATGCGGATTGGAAATTTCAATG
>CBFCXR010000317.1:0-2073 GCA_965602045.1 uncultured Bacteroidales bacterium
CCCACATATACTGCCAGTGAGAATGGAATCTATTGGGTAGAGGTTACCAACCAGGCGGGTTGTTCGTTTCGTGATTCAGTGTTATTGATTTCAAATCCAACGCCTGTTATCAACCTGGGTATTGATACCATGCTCTGCGCTCCCAATGGACTGGTGCTTAATGCTGGCAGTTTCGACGGATTATACGCCTGGAACAATGGGGAAAATACTCAGACTATCATTGCCCGGGAAGGTGATGGCCAAATCCGGGTTAAAGTAACCGATTCAAATGGCTGCATTGGAGCAGATACGATCCAGATCCTGGATTGTATTAATCATCTGGATTTACTTATCCCGAATGCATTTACGCCTAACGGAGATGGTTATAACGACTATTGGCTGATTGACGGTTATGAAAATTATCCTAACATCTCCGTAAAAATTTTTGACTCCTGGGGAGCCCAGGTTTTTCAATCTTTTCAGGGATATTCTCAGCCATGGGATGGCACTTCGAATGGGAAGAAACTGCCAGTGAACGCTTATTATTATGTTATTAATCCGGGCGATGGTTCGAAAGAAATCGTTGGGAGCATAACGCTGATCAGATAAATACAATATTTGAATACAAAAAAACAGAATGTCAGATAAACAGGGTATAAATAAAAAATGAATATCAAGACAATTGCAGGCATAAAATGTAGAATAAACATCCTTTTATTATTTGGATGTGTTATACTTATATGCCCGCTCATTAAAGTCGATGCACAACAAATACCAGTATACAGCCAGTACACATTCAGCCCATTTGTATTGAACCCTGCTGCTGCCGGCGCTGAAGGGTTTACAACAATCACACTGACTAACAGGAACCAATGGGTAGGTATTGAAGGTGCCCCCAGGACATATTCGGCAAGTGTACAAGCCAGAATTATGAAATTAAGCCACCAACGTAAAAGTGTATCGGTGAGGCGAAGACCTCAGCCTCTTTTTCGAAGCGGACGGGTAGGTATAGGCCTTAATGTCAGTAATTTTCACGTCGGACTAATTAATCAGTCTGAGGCTCAATTTACCTTTGCTTATCATATTATTTCTTACAACGGTTCACAAATCTCAATGGGGACATCGCTTGGCTTCCTGGAGTATAAAATAAATACAAACAATTTGAAATTAACTGATATGGATGATGACCCTATTTATAACAACAGAATTTTATTATTCATCCCGGATGCCAATATAGGTATTTATTATTCCGATCATAATAAATATTTAGGGCTTTCAATTTTACATTTGTTACAGGCATCAGTCAGATTTGGCGTCCATGAAGACGAGAATTTCAATATTTTCAGGCAGTATTATCTTATAGGAGGATATAAATACAACCTAAATACCCAAAATGCGTTAGAGTCTTCGTTTTACCTTAAATCCTCAGAACAATTAAATCCTCAGTTGGAGGCGTCTTTAAGATATATTCATGATAGTAGGTTCTGGATTGGTTTAGGTTATCGATCCGGGCTGACTTTTATTGGGTCAACAGGTGTATGCATTAGCAAGTTTTATTTTGGTTATGCTTTTGATTACAGCCCCAAAGGATTACTAAATTATTCATATGGCTCACATGAAGTTATTTTGGCCTATAAATTAGGTAACAATATCCGGCGTTACAGATACCTTGACAGGTATTAATAACTTATATTGAGATAATAAAAGAATTCCTCCGTACCGTCTGTGTTCATTAGAAAAAAAAAGAAAAAGTATAAGTTATTTCATATCTCATTTTTGAGGACTTGCTTTTTTTAGCGATACACACTTTTACCTTGTATATCGAAAATGCGAAAGAAGCCAGTTAGTAATCCAGGTTTGCACAACAATATCGCAATTAAGTAATTAAAATTTTAATAATTAAATTAAAATATTTGGTGTAGTTTTGGACAAACTTTAAACAATCTAACATAACATTTTATTTATTATGAAATCATACCGCAAAGAACTCTGGTTCGAAACAAGTAAAAGAAGAGAACTGATAAATATCACGCCTGAAATCCAATCCTGTCTGGCCGAGAGCGGAGTAAGGGAAGGTCTTTGCCTGGTAAATGC
>CBFCXR010000318.1:0-2059 GCA_965602045.1 uncultured Bacteroidales bacterium
TGATTGGTGTTACACCAGCAGTCATTGGCTGTATCCAGGCAACAGAGGTAATAAAGTATATCGTGGGAATCGGTGAACTACTCAAAAATAGACTGTTAATCTACGACGGGCTGGATATGAAATTCACTGAATTCAATGTCAAGAAAGACCCCCAATGTGAGCATTGTGGCCACGTGAGAAAGGGATAATACAGGCAATGAGTATAGAGATAAGCATCCATCAGGCTTTGCGTCATTTAACGAATGGACAGGCCACGGTTACGGTTAATGGTACTACTGTTGGTCAGTGCCTTAATGATTTAGTGAATCAGTTTCCCGGCATTAAACCGAAGGTATTTGATAAAAAGGGCAAATTGCTCAATTATGTTGACATCTATGTTAATCTAGAAAGCTCCTATCCAGAGGAACTTGCTATGCCAGTTAAGGATGGGGACAGGCTTCATATAACACTTATCATTGCCGGGGGATAGGCCTTATATTCGAGCGTATTGGGGGTATGTTTTATCCCGTGGGGTAATATCTGATGATGGTTTTCAACTCAGCTAATAGGAAGTAATTATCACATCCTCAAAGGTATTTGTTAATATCATCAATAACATACCGGATGTTATGTCCCCTTGCTCGTCGACTCATTATCCGGCGGGTAGTCATCTTGGCCTGTTTAACTACTCTGGGTATAGTTTATATCGACCCTTATATTCTGCATTGAAGAAATTATTTCTTAATAGTAATGCCCTCATTCTTAAACAGATCTTTTATGCCTGCCTTCACAAGGGAAGGATTGAGATATAGCTTATACTTTTTTGAACCTCTTGCATCAACAAAGGTGTTGCTAAAGGTTATATCTGCTTTCTTCAATATCTTTATGCTGCTATCCAGAAGTATAAAGTGATAATTCAATATACCAAATACAAGAGCCCCTGCAATTATGATGATAATCAATGTCTTTTTCATAATGAACCTCCTTCATCCTAAGTTGGCTACACAAGAACTAAAAAAATTAAAAAATAAGCTACATCAATGTCTTTAAATACCTGACAGTTTCCTCTCTTTTTTCTTCATCAACAAAGGCTTCATGCATCCTCATCAAAACCTGATTCTTAAATATATTTCTAAGCGTTCACCGTTGGCAGTTCACCGTTCACCGAAAAGCCAATAATGGCTATGAACTGCTTAAATAGACATATCCATCAACAGGCCAAACAATGGGTTGATCCAGAGGAATATCTCCCCTTTCGGACAACGGACAATGGTGAACCGTGAACGGTTACATATATTTTCATACTATATCCCCATCACCGAGTAAAAACTCTGCACCACTCTCATCCAGGATGATATGACTTTGAGATTGTTTACTATTATGACTCACTATATTCATGTTGTATTAAGCACGGATCAGATTAATTCAAAGACATGGTATTAATCGTCATGCCGCTCGTAATTCCGGAAACTTAGAACTGTATATCGCACGTTCGTGTACACGATGCTCCATGGCCAGCGGTAAATCGAGCAGTTGCCATACTCTTTGATAGATGAAGTATCACCTCACAAACACATAATTTTACCACAAAATCTTGTACTGAGGAAATCAAAAACGTAGAAACAGTCGCACGTATGCTTCACAGAGGTAACAGATTCTAAATCAGATGATATCCCCATCCCAAAGTTGATTACAAAATTGTTGCCAGGGCAGTATCATAATGCCTGATTCCAGCTTCCTCGGCTGAGGATCTCGTGAAACAATGATAGATTATTTACATCTAAATTCTTCTGAAAAAAGATGGAGTCTTTTTAACCCAATGGAATTTTATTTTTCAGCTTATTCCATCGGGGAGAAATTTACTCCTGTAACAGCGAAGTTTACCCCGTTAAATCCTCAAAGGCTATTTAACTGGGGTTTAACCCAGAGAGTTATGCATACTTATATATGTGGTGTAAAAAGAAGGAGGTGTGTATTATGCCGAATTGTCATGAAATGAAAAAAGGCGAAATCTACGTCTGTGAAGGTTGCGGCCTTGAACTTCAGGTAATCAATGAATGTAAGGAGGTTGGCACTCCCG
>CBFCXR010000319.1:0-2051 GCA_965602045.1 uncultured Bacteroidales bacterium
CAGGTAGGATTTGATTTAGTACAAGATTATGCAGACTATATACAGGCAAGTTCAAATTTTGAATATCTTAGCAAATATATTTACAGTCGTGAAATATGGCAAATGGATGAAACAGGTAATAGTGATTTTGTTGATAATGAGATAAAGTACGGACAAATAATTGCCATAGACGGTGAAGATGAAAATAAAAAAGAACATAAAGTTGATAACTTATATACTGATATTGATTACATGAATGAACATTTAGATAAAATATCGAACAGTGGATTTGTACTTGTATGTGCCGAGGGGGCAGAAGATAATTTAACTTGCAAGTCAACTAATGGATTAATTTCAGGTGAATCAATGCAAAACGCTGATTTATCATTTGCTAATTTGATTTATCTTTATGGCAGGCACAACCGGCCGGTTACACCGTTTACTATGAACGGAGTTGCTGATGTTGATGCTATGAGTTTAAGAAAGTTGAAACGTCAGGACGAAATAGAGTTCGTTAATAAAGATGACAGGATAGACTTCAGTAAAAATATTCATACATATATAGGAGCAGGGGAAGTTGAGGAAGCTGAAGAAACATTGACTAAAAATATAAAAGTTAGATTATTATATGAACATTAATAGTGAAATAAAACAACCATTAAGGATTTACGATGCTACGAATAAGCAGTTTTTTAATCGTAATCCTTACAATAATGATGTTAATATTCCTTGTTTGGTTGTTGATAAGGATAAATTTATGCCGATAACTCTTACACGTACTCCTGCCATTACTGATGTTGTTACTCATATATATTTATATGATATGGATGGGAATGAATCAGACAATTTGACAAATTTATTTACATTCACCCGATTGACAAGCAAGGATTTAGATACAGATTACTTGCTTTATATTGCAAATGATAGTCTCAGTACATCATTACCATTAGGGATATATTATATGAAGTTATACGATGGCACAAATACATGGTATACTGACCATTTTATTATAGACCATTTCACTGAAACAGTACAGTTGGAGTATTATAATACTGTTGATATGGCAGATTTTATTTACCAGGAAACAGCCTCAGGAATATTTAAAAATCGATTTAAGCTATTGGGATTTATTCAGGACAATGGAGATATTGAAGATTATGAGGAATCTGTAAGAGATATTAATTATAATAAAAAAATAACTTATCACAGGAAACAGAAAATATATCAACTTGTAATATTGTGTAATAGTATACTTTATGATGCATTACAAATTATGGCTATTCATAATACTATAACCCTCACGAACAGATTAAGTGAATCCAGCCAGATAGAGATAACAGATATAACTCCGACCGGTTATGAAGGAACTGGATATATGAAAGTTGTAATGAAATTTAAGATTAAAGATGATTATTATGTTTATAGTGAAACAGCAGAAAATGAAGAATTTGCTTATAGGCTACTTGCAACTAAATTAGGTAAATATGTATCAACAAAGACAGGAAAAATATTTAAAATCAGATAAAATGAAAAAATTAGTAGTATTAATCTTATTTGCATTAATGATATTTAATATATCTGAATCACAAATTATTGGCAAAAAAATACTGATGAATCAGTTTTTATTTTTTGAATCAGAGAAACGAGCAGAAAGGATTTCAAATAAATTATGGCAGGTTGGTTACGATAATTTTGTAGATGAAGGAACATACGGAGAGCAAAAAGGTTATTTTATTGAGCTTGAAAGTATTGATATTCTGGACATTGAAATAAAACGCAAAATATTATTCTGGAATATTTATATCCGTAAATTTCCTAGACGATTAAAATATAAAGTAGTAATAATGACAAGATTAATTATATAAATCAAATATTATGAAAAAAATATTTAATATTTTATTGTTTTCCTTTGTAAGTATTGGCTTGTATAGTCAGGCAGATACAATAACAATGGATCAGATGCCACAGGCAACAAGTTTGGCTGATGCAGATAAATTTTGGATACTTCAATCCGGAGTAGATAAATATATCGAAGCACAGGATTTTATTCATTGGGATGAAGGTAGCGGAAC
>CBFCXR010000320.1:0-2048 GCA_965602045.1 uncultured Bacteroidales bacterium
CAAGACTTACTTACAATAAATTCAGATATGATTATAAATGGGATTCAAATATTTGATATTCTTGGAAGAACCGTTTTTGAAGAAAGTGAAAAAATTATATCATCTGTGGATGTAAGAAACTACAGTAAAGGTGCATACATAATTGAATTAAAGACTAAGGATAGTAAAATCATTACATCTAAATTCGTAAAACAATGAAACGACTAATTGTATTTACACTAATGCTTCTTTCGTTAAAAGCATTATCACAGTTTTTTAAATTATTAAAATTTCATCTATTATTAAAATTTTTCCCGGATTTCATTCTAAACAAATCCATAAACACTAATTTAAAATTCATAATCCAACCTAAAGGCATTTACCTTGGATTTGTATGGTAGGAATTATCAGGGCACAGGCTGTCATAGCCTTCATAACTGCCCGGCAGATTCCTGAAAAGGACATTTACATTAACATACTCTGAATCCGAAAGAAAACAGGCAGGACAAACTCTCTCGCCATCTTTGATTAATCCCCAGTCGAGATGACCGCCACCGCCAACCATTTTACATACTTTTTGGCCTTCCTTTACAGAATCACCAGGTGAAAAATAGATTGCATTAAGCTTATCTTCATCACTTAAAGTAGCTATATTTATTGGCTCCACACAATAATGGACAACGTATTTATCATTAATCACAATATTAAATTGATACGAATGCGGATAATTAAGCCATATATTTCCAAGAGTCCCTGATGCACTTGCTTTAAATTCAGCTCCATCATTACATCCAAAATCAACAGCAGCATGAGGTCTTATATCACCATCACCAAAATCAAGAGGGACACCAAAAGGCTGAATATAGCTAACATCAGATTCATCAATATATGGTACGGTAAGGACAGTTATAGTATCAGCAGTTTCTTCAGTGGGACTTTTTTCTTCAGTGGGACTTTCATCCGGACTTTTCGAGCATCCAGTGATAATTAATATTAAACAAAGACCAAATACAATATATAATGTTATACAGTGTAATTTCATAATTCCTGTTAATGTTTCTACTAAATTATTGTTTTTAACACAATGATATTTAAGTGTTCTGTAAAGGGAGTCTTTAATATTGTAAAATATGTGATTCAAAAGTTACAAAAACTTAATAAAGTTAGCGTTTATTATTTCTCATTTCTCATGTCTAATTCAAAATATCTGACATCTTCACTCGGATCATATCTATAAGCTTTAATTTCTTAAAATCCCCGGATTTTTCAATTAAAACGAATTTGAATATTGATAAATTTTCTTTCATTAAAACATAATTAAGTCTCTGAATATTTGGAGTGTTACGGAAGGACACTTCAAATTAATGATGAAAATGGAAGTCTCTGACTTTCTAATGTATAATACCGGAATTTATTCGAACAACACAAAATCCTATAGCCCCCTGCATGTGCAATTTAGTAATTTGTGCGAAAATAAATATGAAGTTACAACTTAATTTGCATATCTGGGATACTACCATTTCGCTAGTATCCTTTACATTGTTTTTTTACATATGTTTGTAGTTAATTAAATAACTATGAACACAAGATTATTATTATTAGTATCTCTTATTGTTTTTAGTTTTTCGTGCCGGAATAAGCAGACAGATTCTGCACAAAATATCTCTGATGCAAAAGAAGCTTTTAACGAGCCAGGCACCTTAACAGGGAGTATTCCAATTACCGATGAAATAGCAGGCTCAGCTTACCGGAAAAGAGCAAAAGGATATTTCATAATAACAAACGGGGATACATCCGCTTTTATACCAATTGTTACGGAATCGAAAGAAAGCAGAGTGGGAATTGATATTCGTTTTAATAAAGAAATGACATATGCTCAACAGTTTAAAGAGTTGAAAACATTGCTCGCGGAAGCAGTCAAAGATTTTGAGTTTGATTCAATCAGATCAATAACACTGGGCAGACTGATAACCACAGGCGATCTGGCAATTGAAATTTCCAATGAACTGAACCTGGATAAAGAGCTCAAGAACAATCTGAATGACTATCCAAAAGTTGTTGTCTTTTTA
>CBFCXR010000321.1:0-2044 GCA_965602045.1 uncultured Bacteroidales bacterium
TGCTGATCTCATAAGAAAAATAAACACTATATTAAAAAGAAACAGGAGAATCCTGGCTGAACTTAATCCGGTTACCTGCTCAAACGCAACCTTACACTCAAAATTTCCATCTTTCATGTGGTTATCCGGGTTAATGTATAAAGAATGGCATAATATTTGGAAACTATTTCAATAAATGCTGTCTGTTAAACAGACCTTGCAATTAAAATTTTATATTATGGAACCTATAAGCATTTGTAAAAATAAAGATATATCAGTCAATCCTAATCCGTTTGACGATTATACGATAATTACAATTCCCGAAGAAATACAGCAGCCATATACATTGGAAATTATAGATATTAATGGAGCAAAAATATTACACGACTCTAATATCCTTTCAAATAAATTTATTTTAGGAAGAAAAAGTATGAAACCCGGAACGTATTTTTATAAATTTTACAGTTGTGATTATAAATATTTTTATTCCGGTAAATTATTTGTTAAAAATTCATAGTTACTATTATATTCAATTATTCAGCCTCTAAAATAAATCCGATTCTGTGAACATTAACAATAGATATGGATGGATCTTCTTTAAGTAGTTTCCGCAATTTAGTGATGTAAACATCCATACTCCGTCCCATAAAATAATCATCGTCTCCCCAGATTGCTTTTAATGCAGTTTCACGCTTTAAAATATTATTTTTATTAATGCATAGTAAATTAAGAACATCTGCCTCCCTGTTTGTTAATCGCCTTTCATATGTCGGTGATTTTAAAAGATGATTATCATAATCAAAACTAAATGAACCAAATTTATATTTGCCATTTTTAGCATTTAAATTCTCCATGTTCCAGATATATTTTATTTTAATTTCTTAATTGATAGGTAAACAATAATTATACTGCTTTTGTTCATTTTAACTATTATACTGTTATAATCCTTATGTTTTGCGGCAATTTTGATTTTGCTAATAATAACAAGTTGCCTTCTTTGCTTATTAATCTGGATGAAGAAGCTATTGCTAAAGCATACTTATCTAAGGGATTTATATCCTCTTCCGGATTTAATGGTGATAATAAAGCAAACCAATACCGTTCTTCACTATACAAAACAGATGAGAAAATTCATGATGTCATAAATCTTTTTAGTAAATACATAACAAATAAATTACCATTAGCCCAGTGACGAAAAGCGAAAAGCGAAAATCGAAAAGCTGGAATCGGGAAACGGGAGACGAGAAGCGAGAAGCGAGAAACGAGAAGCGAGAAGCGAGAAGCGAGAAGCGAGAAGCGAAAAGCGAAAAGCAAGAAACAAGCCTAATTATATTCATTCATAGTTCTTTCTATTCCTTTTGTGCCAAAACTTTTAATTATATCATGACAAACAGATATTCTCTCAGAAAGTAAATTATTTTCATCATCACTCCATTTCCCCAGAACATGGTCTACCTGCGCTCCATAGGGATAATCGTCACCAATTCCAAATCTTAGCCGTGAATAATTTTGATGACCTAATATCTGGTTAATGTGATATAATCCATTATGTCCGCCATCACCTCCCTTAGCCCTTATCCTTATTGTACCCGATGTAAGTGCTATATCATCAACAATAACAAGAAGTTTCTCAACAGGTATTTTAGCTTTTTTCAGCCAGTAATTTACAGCCAGTCCACTGCGATTGACATAAGTAGTGGGTTTAAGAAGAAGGAACTTGCGGCCTGTATATTTATATTCCGCAATAAATCCATATCTTTTGTCAATAAAATCTATATTTGACGCTTGTGCTAAAGAATCCAATATTTTAAATCCTATATTATGCCTTGTACCTTGATACTCATCACCAAAGTTGCCAAGGCCTGCTATCAGATATTTCAATTTTATTATTATTCAAAAGTATAGTATTGAAGCTGGATATTTAAAAAGTCAGCGTGCATAATTTATAACAACTCAGGATATTATTGTTATTGCTTTAGCTGATAAAAAGTATTTGGATTATATTATAAATTATTTCTTTTTTTCTTCTTTTCGTGAACCTTCAGATTGCTTATCACCTTCAGCC
>CBFCXR010000322.1:0-2023 GCA_965602045.1 uncultured Bacteroidales bacterium
TTTGTATAGCAATCACGGCAAATATCATGGTCCCCGAACCTCGGCTGTTAGTAAGTGAGATTTTTTTTGAAGGAGATGAATGGAAAATTGAAGCTGTTGTTATCCAGGGATACCTTCCCCAGTCAGATAATCTTGATAGTGTTATTCTCGAGACTTCTTCCGGGCAATCTTATTTCAAGCCGGGGATAGTAGTTGCAGAAGGAGAAATGATAATGATAACTAAAGATAGTCTGATTACTCCCCTGTCAATTAATAAGAGCGGTGATTTTATAAATATGAAAGAATATACTTATGGAACCGAATGGATTGAATGGGATTTACAATGGATCCAGAATATAAAATTTGGCGATTATGAAGGAAGCACATGCAGCTCACCCAATGAAGGACAATCAATGGTTCTACAGCAGTTTGAACTAATATCAGTTATCCTTGTATATGAACGCTTTTTCTGGCTGGTGAAAGAAAATAATCCTACTCCCGGAAGTGATCCTTTCAACTGCAGTAACAGGGATACGATTTCAGGTTATATATATGACAAAAATATGAATCCGCTTAAAGGTGCGGAAATAAGATATTGCAATAAAGCAGGTTCTCAAGGGACAAATCCTGAACTTCCACAAATTATTACGGATAATTACGGACATTTTGATAGTATAATGATGTATTCAAAATTGTATGATGCAAGTGTTATTTTAGGAGATTCAATAATCTTAAATACAACTTTTAATGTTGAACTTGACTCTTCAAATACATATATCTTTAAAGCTGACAATTATTTAGTCGGCAATAAAAAAATACTTGATAACAGACATTCAGCCTCATTAACCAATTATCCAAATCCTGTGAGAGATCAAACAACATTTTCAATTACTATTCCTGAAAATATACATTTTAAAAATGCTATTATCAAAGTGTTTAATTGCAGTGGAATAATTGTTGATCTAATTCCTATTGCTTATAATAACACAAATATTTATAATGTTACCTGGAATAGAAGCAATAATTTTCCTGATGGAAATTATTTTTATAATTTAGATATTGATTATAAAAAGGTTGCCAGCAACAGAATGATATTTATAAAATGATCTGCAAAAGGCTGTTATTATTAGTTATAGTATTATTTTTCACTTTAATAAGTGAATCACAGGATTTAGAATTTTATGGCGAAGATCTGACATTTGAAATTTTTGATAGTATGTTCCAGGTAAATGGAACATACTATTTATGTAATGTTGGTAATAAAGCGATAAATCAAATATTATTTTATCCGTTTCCTGTTGACAGCCAATATTATGGTGATATTAATTCAATTAGAATAAGTAAAAAAGACACGATCATAAAAATAACCCGTCAGGATAAAAGCGGAGTATATTTCGGCTTAAAACTCAAGCCTTACAAAACAGTTGAGTACGAAATATTTTATAATCAGAAGCTATTAAAAAACAAGGCGGAATATATACTGGAAACTACAAAAAAATGGAAAAAACCTTTTGAAACAGCCGACTATAAATTAATCATTCCTGACAACCTGGTGATAGATTACATTTCGTATGAGCCTGATTCCATTCTAACTGAAAATAGTAAATTGATTTATCTATGGCATAAAAAAGACTTTATGCCGGATAGAAATATGATTATAGAATTTAACCATAAATAAAGACTTTAGCCAGACATGGGATATTGCAGTCTTCGAAGACATGAAGGATTTAGCATTAATTATTCGTAACCAAATAAATTAAGGATTAATAACATGACATTAGCGGGATGAAACATTTAAGATTCATATTTTTAATTCTTTTATTTTTAGTAATATACATTTCAATCTCATTTTCCCAGACAAATGTGGGCGGTATTATTTCTGAGAATACAACATGGTCTGTTGAAGGGGCGCCATATATTGTTGTCGAAGATATCATTGTTAACCAGGGAGTATCATTAATAATTAATCCGGAAGTGCTGGTTAAATTTGAAACAGGTAAATTATTAAAGATAGATGGAGAACTGAGAGCAAGAGGGAATGAAT
>CBFCXR010000323.1:0-2022 GCA_965602045.1 uncultured Bacteroidales bacterium
TCCAATTGTTTATCAATACCATTTTCAATATCTTCTTTGGTTTGCTCAACTCGTATATCAGGTGGACAACCAATCCATTCCAAGGGTAATCCATTATAACCACGCCAATCTGTTGTACCGACATAGATTCTTTTACCACTTGGCAACTCATATTCAGCCAGAGCTGAATATGTCGATCCCGATGATCCTCCACTTGTTGTATCTCCAACAACGGTAACACCTGATATCTGTTTCATTATATCAGGGAAAATATCACCTGTGCTGTAACATACTCCATTAATCAAAACAATAATTGGATTAATATATTGAAAAGAGCCTTGAGGTTCAAATGGTGGCAAGGGGATTAGCTCACCAAGTACATAATACTCAGGTTTTTCAAGCGGGGAGGTTACAAATCTACTTACAACAGTGACTAAATTCTGGTATGATCCCCCGTTATTATGTCGTATATCCAATATAAGCGCTTTAGTATTTCTGACATAATCAAGTGCTACGGAGAAGAAATTTGTCAGGTAATCCTCATCGAATGTGCCCATATAAATATAGCCGATATTCCCTTGAATGATTTCGTACTCAATAGTACCTTCCCCGGTTATTTTTAATTCCTTATCAAAATAGTTTCTGACAACAATGGGATTAAATGCGTATTTATCTTTAATCCATCTTGGTGCGTAATAGGTACTTATCGATCTACCGCCGGCAGTTTTTACATGAACATGCATATCTTTCAATTCGCCCAGCATTTCTATCAGTACTGTATATATTTCATCCCCGTTGGCTTCCTCTGCACTGGGTTTGTACACCAGATATATACTATCCCAGTTAATTTCCTTAAGTTCAAGATAGGGATATACGGTATTTACCCTTTCCCAGGCTGCTTCAAAATCTTCTACATTAAGATTTGATTCTGCCGGATCCACAATCACATTCTCACAGCCAGATAATATAATTGCAGAGCTGATAATTAAAATCAATTTTTTCTTAATCATGGTCTAAGTTTGAAATTTAAAGAAATGATTAAATTATCGCTGGCAGCAATATATGGATCCCACTTATCAATCCGTGAAAGATCAAATTTATAACCAAGGGAAATGGAAATTCTATTAACCAAATAATAGCGTATGGAAAGGTCAAAATCAAATTTTGTTACAGTAATAACTGTGAGCAACCCTGGTGGGGAATCATTGTCATATATTGCCGGGTCAACATCTTTGCCAGAAAGTGAGAGCAAATTTGATCGTAAAAAACCCTCAATACTTAATTTTCTATTTACCTGATAAATAAACTCTGTATTAATCCCTAAAGAAAAAATAAGGCCATATGTTTTCGGAGTAATAAAAGTTCCTGGAGTAACAAAATTGTAATTTAGATCATAATAAAATACCTGTACCGAAGGCCCCAAATAGGCATAAACATCTTTAGAAAACAACGAAAAATGACTAACAGGATAAATAAAATCCTGATTAAATGCAATCTGTTTTGCTTCAGCAGACATGTTATTATTTGTAATATTGGTTGAGTTCCGATACTCAAATTCCAAACGGTAGCCATTTTTGTTATGAAATCGCACCCATTCAATATTAAGATATGGTAGAGTTCCTGAATATTTCTCTTCTGAAATATATTCATCCTTCACGGAATATAGACCTTGTCCGTATCCTACTGAAATGCCTGAAGGAAATACAGTTTTATAGTCTATGGTATCTTGTCCAGGTAACTCCATAGTTACAAAAAGTGCAATAGTCGAAATAATAATTGTTGATTTGGTTTTCATAGGTTTATATTTCTTAAAAACACAAACTATCATATAAAGATTGCTCACAAACGTTTCGCATGTAAACTGCGTTTTAATGCAGTTTAACACGATGTGTGTGCCCTGCATGAGCATGAGCACACCCGTCTTAAAGCTTTGAATAAATTCGTAAAATACAAATTTTACGGGACAAAAGAGCTGAGAGGCGGGAATATTTTTCCAGAGGGTGTAAGTCCCTTATGCGCTGAGGTAACGCTCGGAAGTATTAG
>CBFCXR010000324.1:0-2007 GCA_965602045.1 uncultured Bacteroidales bacterium
GTAAAATAATCCTTGGTATCTATTGCGTGAATTCTCATTATCCTAAATTGTATCAATTCGCCCAATTTGGGAGATTTATGCTCTTTCGTTTTTAGAGAGTGATAAAATTTTCTTGCTGTTGCATCCATATTATTTTCAATCTCACTACTATATCGAGAGGTATGAATTAAATAAGGATGGGTAATAACACCGAGCCTATCAACAAAATTAAAGCCCCAGCTACGAGCAATAGACTCAAGATAATTTAGCGTTTCTTTTATGCCTCCACCGGCACTCGTAGTAATTGCCATGGCAGATTGATTAAAAAAGAGAGGGCGATGAGAAGCATAACTGAAACGATCAATAAAATTTTTCATTAGTGTTGTAACATTGAAAACATATACCGGAGAAGTAAATATAACGCCATCCGAATTTAACATTTGTCCTTCAATTTTAGCCCGGTCATCTTTGATGGGACAAAGCTGCTCTCCCCTGGTAACACAGGTAAAACAACCTCGGCATGGTTTTAAATTGATTTCCTTGAGAAATAAATAATTAAATTCAATATCACCCAATTTTTTTACCTTCTCTTCTAGTTGTTTCGTCACTTTGTAGGTATTACCCTTGCCGCGTGAACTGCTTACTATGACAAGGACTTTCATTATTTGCTTTCCTCCTTCTGTATAATATAAAATATGGAGCTAAATAATAGGGGATTTGATTTTAACCTGTCAATTTCCACCTGGTCTTTACTTAATTCCTTTATCAATTCGTAATCATTAAGATAATTATTGTGAAACTCTTGTATTAATTTTTCCAGGGGAGCATAGTACTTTTGCCACCATACCTTTTGGGATATTATAAATCTTGATATAAGTTTATAATGATAATCCGAGATGAGTTTAATCTTCTTTGTTATATCGCTTATGTCATCATGAATGACTAAAAATCCATGAAGTTTTAAAAAACGACGCCACTGTTTAAGTCCTTCTTCAAATCCAATAGCAGCTATTGAACCTTCCGCCCAGATGATATCGAAGTACTCATCGGGAAAATCCAAAATGGACATTGATTTTTCCACAATCTCTATTTGTTTTGTAAGTCCTGTTCCTTTGACTTTTTTTCTAAATCTATCCAGGGAAAATTTGTTAATATCTACACCAGTGATGTGTCCCCCTGATAATTTGGCCAATTCCATGGTAGGAATTCCCGAACCGCATCCGACATCCAATATGCGTGGATTATTATGTTTTGTAAGTAATTCAAATGCTTTTCTGGTGTATTTGAGCAAATTCTCTCTAAGACGGTCTTTTTTAATTTTATATAAATCAATATTTGACATTTTAATTTTACCCTTCCGGTCTTTCATAACGGTAAAATTACAGGCTGATGGCAATGACCATATTATTTCCCCTTTACTTCTCAGAAGTTCAATAAAAGCAAGATGCGTTTTACAAATGTCAAAGTAAAACTTTATAATACAATACTATGTTTTGTGTCATTAAAAAAGACTTAAGTTCCTCTTATTATTCAATATTCACATAAATACTATGCCAAGCGGGTAACTGCAGTATTTATGTGTTATTTGAGTTTAACCGAATAATTAATAAAGTTTATATTAATACCTCTACATTATGAAGAGATTGATGAATTCGATAGCAAAGGGTGAACCGAGTATATTCCCCATTCCAAGACCGAATGATGCGCTTGCTCCGTCACTGTTTGCAAGTAAAATGAGGGTTATTTCTTTTTCCGGTATTTTCAGAATCAAGGAGGAATAAGCCCCCTGTTCATAACCATAATGCCAGATTAATTTCATGCCCTCATATACCTGTACAAACCACCCCAGCCCATAAGGTAAAGGATGTCCACTGTTGGAAAGAGTGGAAGTAAACATTTCCTCTTTTGTTCCCTCCGAAACCAGCAGGTTTTGGTCCATGGCAATGTCGAACTTCGCAAGGTCGATAACGGTGGATATCATCCCGGCAGAAGTATAGATTGCTCCTTCGGCGTAATCAAAATTTGAAA
>CBFCXR010000325.1:0-1986 GCA_965602045.1 uncultured Bacteroidales bacterium
CCTGGACAGAATTGGACGTTATCCGAAGTCCGGCCCAGGGGCAGCAGGCGACTTCCGATAACGCTCAATTCTATCCCCTTCAGGGTACGTCCCTCCGGAACTGAAAGTTTTACTCCCGGTTCCGGTACAAAAACCTAAAATAGCTAAACTGCAGAACATCTCCGGAAGGATTCCATAGTTTAGCTGCAAATAGTCAAACAATTCAACTTTATCCATAACAGGCTGATGCGAATCCGTCGCCACCAATAGCGGCCATGACCACGCCAATTGATGGCGATTTTTCCCGGTAAAGGCATTTGTGGCGTGGTGTTGATTTTCAACCTGCAGGTTACATTAGTATTTATAAACCAATTCCTTAAGCAAATAAAACTCACAAATAACTTTGAAACCGCTAGCGCTCATATAAATTCCCCCTTTTTTGCTCAGATAAAATCCCCCACCTAAAAAATATTAAATCTTTACATCTAAAATATCGAAAAAATAGTATAAGTATTCCGGTACCATATGCATTTGAAATATCTCACTATAACCAATATGACTGCATTAGGTTTATCCAAATTTACTTTCTACAGAACGGCTGTCCATTATGTAGGAAGCACCATCCTGTTAAGTTCTACATTTTTGTTGAACGACAGATTATTATCGACCTTGATCGGATTCTTGAGATAAATGTAGTAAGGATATTCTGTGAATATAATTACAGACAGCGGAAAGAACTCGGGAAACCTTTACAATACACTATCACTATACTACCTGGCTGTTTAATACCATATAGCCGTATTCCTGCCCTAAAAGTATTTGAAGCATTTACCGGGTATCTCAATAATACTATTAAAACCCACTATGAAGCAGCTATTGTCCTTGGTTGCAATAACAGACATTCATTCAGGCTTTATTATTTACGAATCATTAAAAGGATAGATACATGGTTGACACTTTTTATTGAAAAATCAAAGGAAGAAGAAATGGAAAACAAACCTGTGCGCGGAAAATGGGAAATAATTACCTCCGGCATGAAAGACTGGGCCAGTCCCCATCTGCCGGACAAATGGCAGGCATATGGACATACCATACTATGCCATAAGCAAATGGGACTTGGCCCATAAAATAACTAAGTTCTATACACATGAGAAAGAAATCCTTACGATCATATAAACATGAACAAAATATGAACGAAAGGAGATAGAATATGAACATAAATATATGTTCAGTATTAATATTCGGTTGTTCTGAAAGCTTAGCAAAGGAAAAATTTATACTCACAATTTTACAGGAGGAAGGACAATGCGAATAATCATAAGGAAATTACAGGACATAGAGCATTCGTATTTTGCATATTTCCGCGGAATGTCCGGAAAAGCCACTTACCTTTTATACTTTGAGGATACTATTTATGGGGCCGTATCCCTGCACAACTTTACTGAAATGTTGAGAAATCATTTTAAAGAACAGAAAATAGAAGTACATATCCATGACAAGGAAATTGAAATTACGAACCAGGCACTGTTGGATACGTTAACGGGAGTAAATTGAGATGACAGAGGTAGAAATAAAGAGGATTTCAACCAAGTATGAATCCTTCCGGCTTAAAGATAAAACAAGGGAAAAATATCTGCTTCAATCGATTCTTGAGAATGGTGTAGTTGAACCGCTTTCGTGCGTAACCCGGGAAAAGGATTATATTCTGTTAGATGGTTTTAAAAGGCTGCGCTGCTGTCACAAATTAAAAATATTTTATGTACCGGTAACGACAATTGGAAAAGATGAAGCAGAATCAATACTACATATTATCCGGTTGTCGAATGAAAAGACTCTTACAATTCCGGAACAGGCAAGGTTTGTGGATGAACTGAAAAAGAGATTCGGGCTTGGAGTGAGTGCAATAGCAAAACGGCTGGAAGTATCTAAAGCCTGGGTAAGCGTAAGATTGGGTATACTCGGCGAAATGAGTGATTACATGAAACAGGAGATATTCAGCGGAAGATT
>CBFCXR010000326.1:0-1953 GCA_965602045.1 uncultured Bacteroidales bacterium
TATTTATTCTATCTTCACCATTTGTTAAGATGTGACAGACGAAACGTCCTACTGTTTTAATTCTTACTGGTTTTTAATTATTCTTCCTTCGAGAGTAGTATATTTTTGAGTCTGTATGTCATAAATATTGTAGAAAAAAATGCAAATACGGGAAGAGCCATAAAAGCATAGCCCGTGGGTATCCCAAGGACTGTGAATTCGATACTCATCTTCATTATACCGGTTTTCCACCCTGAAAAAATAAGGCTAATAAGGAAAACTATTATACTGAAAGTCAGAACAATCTCCAGTACTTTTTTGTTATTTTGGGAAAACTTATCTCTTATAATTTCTATAGTTAAGTGACTTTTTTTGTAAATGGCGACAGACATGCCAAATGCCAGCATCCATGAGGTTGATATGTTAGTTACATCAGCCACCCATAAAAGCGAAAAACTTAAAAAAGTCCTGCATATAACTCCGGCTACATTGATACTGAAAATAAATATAAACAACATTCCTGCTATCGTTTGTAATACATTAGATAAAATATCCAAAGATTTTTTCATCTCACTTACCTCCTAGAATAACAGATTGGGTATAAAAGTGACTATTGGTGGAAAAAGTATCATTAAAACTACAACAGCAAATAGCACCAAAATAAACGGTACAATTTCCTTTACCAGTCTATCAACTGGTACATTGGCGATTTTTGCCTCCAAATAGAGCAGTCCACCAACTGGCGGTGTTAGCAAACCTATCATCAGGTTAGTAACAATAGTCACGCAAATAAAAATAGGATCTATACCTAGTGCTATTGCTATGGGAATAATCACAGGCACAAATATAAGCATTGCGGCTATTGCGCTCATTATCATTCCTAGAAAAGCAAACAAGCAGAATACAAAGAACATGAACATAAGGGGTGACATATTTACAGAAAGAATATATACTCCCAATTGTTTACCTATCCCTTCTACAGCAATAAACCATGCAAAAATACCTGCTACAGAAAACAGCGCCATAAGCGAAGATGAAAACAAGACTGAATTTTTAAAGATATTCAAAATGTCCTTTATAGCTATTGTCTTATAGAAAAATATTCCAACGATTAAAACATATGATGTCGAAAGTATTGAAACCTCAGTAATAGTAACAAGACCTGTAATCACACCAAGAATGATGATGATAGGGGCGATAAGTGCTAAATAGGAGTCCTTGAGTATCCCCAAAAAGATTCTAAATGAATGTTCTTGCTCGTATATCCCCAGATTCATTTTTTTAACCTTAAAGTAACAAACCAACATAAGACCACCACCCATTAAAAATCCCGGGATGACACCGCCTAAGAAAAGACGTCCTACTGATAGGTTTGTTAGAAGCCCAATTAAAACCATGGGAATGCTCGGTGGAATAATAGGTCCCATTGTAGCCGCAGATGCGTTGATAGCTGCTGAAAATTCCTCCGGGTATCTTTCTTTTTTCATAACCGGTAACAAAACTGATGAAACTGCAGCACAGTCAGCAGGTGCCGAACCGGATACTCCGGCTGCTATAATATTGACTACAACGCAGGTGTAGGCAAGACCACCCCTCCATTTTCCAATAAAAAAACGAGTAAATTTTACAACTCTCAAGGTCATGCCGGAAATATTCATCAACTCTCCAGTCAGTATAAAAAAAGGAATAGCAAGCAATGAATAGTTTGTTATGCCGTTAATCATACTCGTTGATATAAGTGTAAGGGGCGCATTCCCTGTCACAAGTAGATAGACAGCCGATGCAATACCCATGGACAAAAATATTTCTACACCAAGAAACATCAGTGTAAACATGACTGCAAACAATATAAGTATAGACATATGTTTTCCTCCACAAAATAGTTTACAGTAAACTATTTCTTGTTAAATCTATTCGTCTCAGTTAAAATTAAAGTACGCTTGCACAGCTAAAAGGCTTTAGTCATGCAATTTG
>CBFCXR010000327.1:0-1923 GCA_965602045.1 uncultured Bacteroidales bacterium
AATAAATAAAAAAACATGAATCGCCGGGATTTCACGAGAATATCCGCCAGTGCTGCAGCATTTGTTGCTGTATCTCCTGTAGGTGGACTAAAAGCTAAAAAAACCAATCAGTCAAAAATTCCCCTTGGAGCTCCGGTATTCGAGAAATATGAAGATCCTGGGCAATGGATCAATGCCCTTACTAAACTTGGTTACCAGGCTGCATACAGCCCGGTCAGTATCGATGATGATGAAACAACCATCAAAGCTTATGCAAAAGCTGCCAAAAAAGCCGGCATCATAATTGCCGAAGTCGGCGCCTGGAGCAATCCCATCAGTCCGGATGAAACCCAGCGAAAAGAAGCCTTCGAAAAATGTGTGAGGTCTTTGCAGCTGGCTGACCAGCTGGGTGCGAATTGTTGTGTGAATGTAAGCGGCTCCAGAAATAAAGAACACTGGGCAGGACCACATATGGAAAACCTGACCGAAAAAACTTTTGAAATGGTTGTTGAATCGACCCGCCAGATCATAGACGGGGTAAAACCACGACATACCCATTTCGCACTGGAAGCCATGCCCTGGGCCTTTCCCTACTCTGCAGATTCCTACCTGAGACTGATTGAAGCCATCGACCGGGATAGATTTGCGGTTCACCTCGATCCTATGAACATGATCACCAGTCCCGAAATATTTTTCAACAACAGCGAAATGATCAGGGATTGTTTCAGGAAACTGGGCCCCCGTATCAGAAGTTGCCATGCCAAGGATATGACCATCCGGGAAGATATATACACACCACAACTGGACGAAACAAGAGCGGGACTCGGAAGCATGGATTATACAGCCTTCCTGACCGAGCTCAGCAAACTTGATAATGTGCCCCTGATGATAGAACATCTGAAAACCGCAGATGAATATAAGCTGGCTGCAGATTACATCCGCTCCGTTGCAGCTGAGAACGGAATCTCCATGTAACATCCCTTTCGGCTGGTTATACTTTGCTGTCTGCAAATACATATTGCAGCAATTCCGTGTGTTATTCTGGCACAAACTATAATAGCATCTCCTGAAAATAATATATATTTATTTTATACTCCCCTTATTATTTATTACCAACGTATAAATAATATAACATTTATCTTTTTTATTTCATTTTATAAGGGGGTATCAAAATTATTTATATAGTTTTACGACGAATATATTATTTATTCATCTTAATCATTTGCGTTATGAAAAGAATTACCTCTTTTTTGGTATTGCTGATAGCGAATATAATGTTATTGACCACCACGATACAGGTCAAAGCACAGGAAGAAGAAAAAAGCTCACCCATTGATATCGGAGTAGACCTGATGAGCAGATATGTCTGGAGGGGTACTGATTATGGCTCTTCACCTAGTATTCAGCCTTATTTGGAACTGGGCCTGGGTGGTTTTGCCCTTGGAGTTTGGGGAGCCTATACAACAAACCTTCCTGGTGTGCAGGAACTTGACCTGTATGCGACCTATACATTCAGTGATGTCGTAACTATTGGGATTACCGATTATTTTTCCCCGGATGAAATATTTGGATACGATTACTATGAATACCGGGTAGATTCATCCGCCCATGTTTTTGAAGGTATGGCCAGTTTCAATGGCCTGGAGAACCTGCCCCTTACTTTTATGGTAGGACATAATTTCGCCAATGATTCTCAAAACTCAACCTACCTTGAACTGGGATACAGCTTTTCGATACTTGACATTTTCCTTGGGACTGGAAATGGTATTTATACTACAGATGGTAAATTCAATGTAGTGAACCTGGGAATTACTGTCAGCAAAGACATCAAGATCACAGAAAAGTTCAGTCTTCCCATCTCCGCATCATTTATTACCAATCCCCAGGCAAAGAAGATTCATTTTGTATTTGGCATATCGCTTTAAATCACATTGAGATAGACAA
>CBFCXR010000328.1:0-1872 GCA_965602045.1 uncultured Bacteroidales bacterium
TCATATCAAAGCAGAATTAGTTCATATCTGGTTTAAAAAGCCGCGGTCCTATGCTTTGGTAAGAGCCATAAGCAGTTTAATTACATTTATTTTATCTATTATAATGATTAGTTGGACTTATCCATATTTCATCTGGGGCATAACTAAGGGGGAAACTTCCCAGGCGCTGCTAATACCCATGGTTCTTTCCCAAAGTGCAATTTTTGTTGGCGCTATATTGATGTCTCTCTATTTTCTAACAGAATTAATCGATTATATATTTAAAGCTTTAGGGAAAGATACCATCTTTGAACAATTATCTGAAAAGGAAAATTAAACAATGGATATAATTATTGACTTAGTGATTTTAGTCGGATTACTTGTTTTGGGCGTACCGGTGCCTTTTTGTTTTATGGCAGCCGTTTTGTTTTTATTCACCCTGGGGAATTATGACCCGATGTTTATTATGGCCACCGGCTTTCATAAAATCAATTCAATGGCCGTTCTATGCGTCCTTTTTTTTATTTTGATGGGCGGACTTATGAGTTCTACCGGAGTCGCATCCCGATTAATAAATATTTCAGATTCCGTTTTAGGTAGAAAGAAAAGTGGCTTGGGAACCGTTTCTATTGTCAGTTGTGCCATCTTTGGAGCAATAGCCGGAACCTGCACAGCAGCAGTGTCCGCTGTTGGTAGCATTATGATACCCCGCATGGTAGAACGGGGTTACCCTCGAGGACAGGCAACCGGCTTGATAGCCTGTTCATCGGTTTTAGGACAGCTTATTCCCCCCAGTGTTCCCATGATTCTTTATGCCTGGGTAACCTGGCAGTCTGTGGCCGCATGCTTCCTGGCTACCGTAGTTCCCGGTATTATTTTAGTCATTATTTATAGCGTTATCAATTGGTTTATGTGTCAAAAGTTACCCATAAAAGTATCTCCACCTATTTCCGGAGGAGAGCAAGTCAAGGAATTTGGCCGGGCGAGCTATAAAGGTTTTTCTGCACTATTAATGCCCATTATTGTTTTAGGCGGAATTTATGGTGGTGTATTTACACCTACAGAATCAGCAGGAGTAGCTACACTTTATTGTATTTTTGTAGGTTTTTTTATATACCGTACATTGAATTTTAAAGAATTAATGGGTGCCATGGTAAATTCAATTACCACCACCGGCGTAGTTATACTTATGGTATTTTTTGTAATGATTTTAAGTCGTCTATATGTAATGGAAAATGTTCCGCAACGCCTGGTGGCAACCCTAACCGGAATCACTGATAATAAATATCTTTTATTGCTTATGGTTAACTTGTTTTTAATTATTCTCGGAATGCTTATGGATGATTTTAGTGCCACTCTTTTAGCGGCACCACTGTTATTTCCCTTAATGAAAGCAATAGGAGTTCATCCCATTCATTTTGCAGCAATTTTAGGTACTAATTTGGGATTGGGTAATGTAACTCCTCCTACTGCACCTATTCTTTACCTGGCAGGGCGAATAGGTAATTGCAAATTTGATGAGTTGATAACCCCGGCAGTAATATTTATGGTATTTGGTGCTGTACCTGTTGTTTTATTGACAACTTATTTCCCATTCCTTTCTTTGGCTTTGCCTCATTTTCTTATGCCGAAATTAGTAAGGATTGTGCCACTTACTTTGGGGGGATATTAATTATATTCAGTACTTTTAAGAGAATTATTTTAAACCAGGAAGAATTAATTTATTAACAGGAGAAAAACATGTCATCTGATTCCAAAAATAAAAATTGTCAAAAAATTGTTGAGGAAAATGATAAAGTTATTGCTTCCTTTTCGCGCATACCTTATTACCCTTTAGCGGTAAAAAGGGCTTATAAATCCACTGTTGAGGATATGGATGGAAATACGTTTATT
>CBFCXR010000329.1:0-1840 GCA_965602045.1 uncultured Bacteroidales bacterium
AATTATTTATAATATCTTATACCGCATTTATTTAAAATATCCTTCTTTAAGTGGATAATATTTTACAAAAAAACAAAAAAGCCCTTCAGCAAAATACCAAAGGGCTTGGAATTGTCAGGCTCCCCCAACAGAACGATTTTCGTAACTTTTTGCATGAGTGATGAAACTGAGAAAGTATAAATAGAAAATAGGCTGTTCCTATTTATCATTTTATAGATTCAAATATATCCTATGATCAGTATTCATTTCCTAATTGAGCACCCAAATAAGCTTCCGAAGTCTAATCCTATTAGAATATTATAATTTGAATAAAGTCATTTCAAATGTTGAGGCCTGACTTCTCTTTCTTTCCCTTTTTCTTTCACAAATTTTTTGGCAAAAATAATGATTTATCCCTGCTACTTTTTGCTACTATTTTTTCTATAAACAGGGAAAGACATTACTACTGCTGAACTAGCATAACCTGTGTCCGAGCTACTGAAAACAGATGCATTCTCTCCAGTGCTGCTGGGGGCAGCCTTGACCCAATACCAGTAAGTGGTCCATGGAACGACACTATAATCAAAATACGAAGTATCGGTCTGCCAGTCGGAGATAGCGGTCTTGATTGCAAATAGATTATCAGCCCGGTAGACCTGATAATAAGAAGCGCCGATAAACGTATTCCAGGTAATCTTCACCTTATTAGGTAATATATCCGAAGCCGAAACACCGGTGGGAGGAGATGGAGCTGTTATCTCGGTCAGTAAAACTGCAAGGGTAAAACTTTGCGTATCAAACGACCATCCATCGCTTACTTTTATGGTCACATTATAATCTCCTACCGCATTTGGTATCCAGCTTATGACACCAGTGGATGAATCAATAGTCATTCCTATGGGACTGGAAGTGAAGCTGTAAGTTAAAGTATCTCCATTAGTATCAGTAGCTTCTACGTTATAAGTATACAATTGGTTAATTAGCAGGCTGGTAATGGGGCTTGAGTCAATCACGGGTGCATTATTTGTAGGATTTGTAGGAATGGTACCTGAGCATCCAGCAAGTACAAATAGAAAAATTAATAGGTATATTGAAGTCACTATTTTTATTCTATTTGTTCTTTTTATTCAAATAAACCTCCTAAAGAATATTAACAGAGCACGATTCCTTGTTTCAGACTCTAAAAATATTATTAACAGTCCTGGATTTACTCAGTAGGTGATTTAATAAAGGAAATTTTAAATTCTCTTCTTATCTTAATAGTCTGGCTATGGAGTCAAGATAAAATGAGTTTTTTTGCATTGCAGATCTTACCCTTTTTTTATTCCTACTTTTTAATTTTTAGCATTTAACATCTTCAAATAATCGATCAGAGACTGGAGATCGCTTTCATTATTGTAGAAATGAATTCCAACGCGGATTTTGCTTCCGGATATGTTTACTCTGATTCCCTTTGCGCGAAAATTGTCCTCCGTCAAATTATTCGTTTCTGCGACCCTCAGATAAACAATGTTGCTGCGGTTACGCAAGGGTATTGAAGGCAAAAGCTTTACATTTTCCAACCCCTCGATTCCCCTGTATAGCACATCCACCAAAGCTAAAATGTGGCCCTCGACATCCCGCTTCCCCAAGGACAGATAGGTGTTGATCGACTCCGCGAGACCACTTAGACCAATCCAGTTCAATCCACCTGTTTCAAAGCGCTTTGCCCCTTCATTTATGGTCAGCTCAAGATTTGAAAAATCCTTGATGCGATCACGAGTGCCGGCCCATCCCATATGATTTGGCACAATCTTGGAGAGCAGTTCTTTGCGAATAAAGCCAACACCGATTCCAAATACATTGTTCAACCACTTATATG
>CBFCXR010000330.1:0-1837 GCA_965602045.1 uncultured Bacteroidales bacterium
TTGTATTTATACACATTTAAAAAAATATTAAGACTTGGACTATGGTGTATAAGCGTAATTCGTGGCGGCGGCGGGGAATTGCCGATTTAATTCCTTTGCGCAAAAAAAGAAAAATAATCAAGCAGACTCGACTAAAGTTCAACAAGTTCCATCAAAGGATGCACTAATTCAAAAATATGCTGGCTATCCCGGAAGTTTTGCAGAGCCACTTAAATATTATAATTCCTGTACCTTAAAAGAATACATATTCCCTATTGATAACGCTTATGGAAGAAATTTGAGTAGACGGGTTGATATAATTTTATACAAAGAGGAGAAACTCAAAAAATAGGAAAAAAATAAAATAGTCTAGGTAACTTTTTATTTTACATAAAAAAACATGGATAATATATATAACGAATAATATTTATAATAAATAAAGACTGGTTTATTGAATCTTGATAATAGGATTTAAAAAATCGAAAAATTATTATAATCATAAAGAAAGTGCTTGATTTTTAAATAAGAAATCACTACTTTTTTATATCATTAAAAATAGTTATTTCAAATTACCAGATTTATATTATTTAAAATAAGAAAAATAATATGTAAGATATTTTAACTTCGTGACACGATTAAGGTAAAAAAACGGTTATAGTCAATTATTGTTAACATTTTAAAATAATAAATACATAACGGTGAATAACTACTAACTGAGCCGGAAGCGATCAACGATATTATCTGACTGATGCATCTTATACTCCAATTTGGATTGACACTTTACCGTTATTAATTAATCCAATAATCCAAAATCAATGCGAGGTCATAAAATGAAGGTCATCTCAAAAATACTAACACTCAATTTCATTATCATGCTAATATTTTGGTCGTTAGGTCAACCAGGGCATAGCTGGTCTGCTGCGAAATTACAACAACAAAGTGAAAATAGCCAGGTTAATAATCAAGATCCTTTGGGCGATAAATTTGCAAAATTCAAGAATGATTCACTCGCGGCTTTGCTTTGCGATAAAAATCCCCCATATTTTACCAACCTATATCCTGATAGCGGACAGCAATGTATTGATTTTTGTTCGATTATAAAATTCACCGTTAATGACGACAGCTTAACTAAACGTAACGACTGGGATAGTGCTGGTGTCGATACTAATCAGATTTTTATTTCGATCGAAACCCGATTTTGGACAAAAAATAAAGCAGATAGCGTTAGACCTCAAAAAATTAATCTTGCGGATAGCCTTTACAAGGTTGATTGTGAATATTATCCTGACCAACCTTATGATTGGAGTGATACAGTTACCGTCCATTTATCTGCAACAGATCGCTCATACTTCAAAAATCATGCTGAGACGACTTATGTCTTTTATTCCATTAGAGATACAATTCCACCAGTTCTAACTCCAATCTATCCGGAGCGAAACGCAACAGGTGTTCCGATTGACACCGGTATCGTTATTCAAGGGACAGAAATCGGAAGGGGAGTTGTTTTACAAGATATAAAATTATGGATTAGAGGTTTTCCTGTAATACCTGATAGTGTAGTTGGTGATCCATGGAACTTTATGATTTATTCTACCCAGGATTCGATCTGGACGTATGGTGATACAGTACATGTTTCCTGTACGGCGCATGATCTTGATGAAAACGTTGGTACGTTAGATTATTGGTTTGTGATAGAACAAGCGCCAGACAAAATTGCGCCGTGGTTTATAGATTTAGTGCCTGACTCATTGCAAACGGGTGTGGATACAATGGCGTCGATTAAATTTACGGTTGTTGAAAATTCATAATGAGATGATTATTACAGAGTTAAGATTTCAGTGACGACTATTAATTGGCA
>CBFCXR010000331.1:0-1788 GCA_965602045.1 uncultured Bacteroidales bacterium
ATGCATCTCTTCCAATGGTAAAAATTTCTGCGCCTAGAATGCTGGGTGAAACATCGTGATCATTTGAGGAGTTCCAAGGTTCAAGTTCTAAAAGTTCACCATCTGCATATACAGCACCTCCTGTGCCAAGTTCAAAAGTTAAGGCAAGATGTGTCCATTCTTCTATAGGTAGTAGATAGTCGCCAACTACAGTCTGTGCAGTACCGTCTCCTGGCCAAACTTCAACTGCAGATGCATAAAACGACAATTTACCACGACCTTCACCTTCAGGACCTTGAATATGAAAATCCCAGTAGGGAGCAACATTTTTCGCAAACATTCCTAACCCCATAAGTCCGGCCCATGGAACATCTCCTCCAAAATTGACCCATGCCGTGAAAGAAAAATTATCCAGTTCAGCCGCTAATTCTATAGGGATAGTTACATATCCGGAATCTATAAGCGAAAGAACATTCCCCCCTCTTTGAACATCATTTACAATTTTTGCATCATTGACGAAAGTACCATCATAGTTCCCCATTTCATCGCTTGCATCATCTTCAAATTTATAAGCTGCAATTGGGGTTGGCAAAATTTGAGAGTAGATGGTATTTACCACTAATATTGTACTGACAACCAATACAACAAATAAAGTAATTTTTTTCATAATTTTTTTTTAAAAATTTTTAATAAGGTTTAATGCTGTTAAATTAAATATTCTCATGAAAATTTATTGATTCCATTATCCCAATTCCAGGTATTATTATACCAATATAACCGTATAATGAAAATTTAAATCCTGTGATCTGAATAAATCAATATTGGCTGGAAACAATGGTATCTCTAAAGCAAGTTACGCAGGATGATATTTTAATTTTATATTTGGATACCATATTCATAATGCTATAAGTGTAATATTTCGTACTTTTAAAAATTTATAACAATCAATATGTAAAAGTGAAATATTGGTGAATCAGATAGGACAAATGGAAGGAAAACGATTTATTAAATTAACATTATTGCATGATTAAAGAAATTGCCTTGTTCCTGCTTTGTATTAACCAGTTTATTTATTGCCAGGACAATAAAATGTATTTTGACAATTTTACAGCCGACGAAGGATTGTCTGATAATTACATCAACTGTATTTTGCAGGACAAAAAAGGGTGGATTTGGATTGGGGCTGGCATGGGAATTTCAAGGTTTGATGGGATCAAATTCAAAAACTATGCAATTTATACTTTAGATTCAATTGAAAGAGGAGGCAGCATCATTAGAAATTTTTATGAGAGCAGGGATGGTATGCTTTATGCATGTGCAGAAGAATTTGGCTTGGCTGTTTATAACCGTAAAATTGACCGTTTTGAAAGATTAATTTTCAATGGCAAGCCTGTGTTAACTAATGTTTCGGTGAAAGATATTGTAGAAGATCTTGATAGCAACCTTTGGGCAGCCACTAAAAATGGTGTTTGTAAGATCGATCTTAAAAACCAAAAAACTACAATATATGCGCATGAAGAAAACAACGATAATTCCCTGATAAGTAATTACGTTCGTAAAATAGTATTTGACAACAGGTCGAAATTATGGATTGCTACAAATGGAGGTCTTGATATGTTTGACCCCGTTACGGAAATGTTTGTTCATTATTCCAAAACAAACCCCTTACTGGACTGCGATATTGTAACAATATATCCCGATGTTAATAACAGGATCCTTATCGGTACATACTTCAATGGAATGGTTATAATAAATCTTTTAAACGATCAGATAACTAATTTTATTCCTGACCCTTCAAATGACAGGAGC
>CBFCXR010000332.1:0-1774 GCA_965602045.1 uncultured Bacteroidales bacterium
ATTTACAAAGCTATATTCTATATTTACATTACTGTATTTACATATTATACAGGAGGATTTTATTAAAAAGTTAAAATCAGAAATAAATTGAAAATCCTGTATGGGTGATAATATTTAATAATTATGAAAATTCCGGGTCTGTTAATAAGTGTTGTTTTGTTCAATACTGCCATATTTGCACAGGATTTGGAAGTCCGGCGCGTTGAGATTGGCACTAAATCTATTCCTGACAGTGCAGAAGTCAAACTGACACTAATTGCAAGATTTCAACATTATACTTACTATGTAAAGAATAATAATGATGTTTATGATAAAAGTGTTAATTCACCCAAATCGGTATTAATACTGGAAGAAAAAAATAAATTTTATGTTAATAATCTTGAAAGTCTTACTACCTCTGTATATGACCTGGGAAATTTAAATCTGATTAAAATCATTAATCACAGATTTTCTAGCGAAAATGCATTTTTGTTTAAAGACACAACATTATTTGATTACAAATTTAATGCAAGGGATAGCCATTTCAATATTTTTAAGGGTAAACCGGTGGAGGGATGCTTTTCACATGACAAGAAGTATCTTTGGGTAACATACTATAGAAGAACTTTTGACTTAAATGCAGTTGATCCATCAGCTGTGGCTATTATTGATACCGATAAAGATGAGATAGTTCGTGTAATGCCAACAGCTCCTCTTCCAAAAATGATTGCATGCTCCCCTGACAACAATTATATAGCTGTAACTCACTGGGGAGATAATACAGTTGGTATAATTGATATTAGCAGTAATAATATTAACGATTTTAAATATGTTAAATTGTTTGAAGTAGGGAAACGCCTTATCCTGAATTATGATAACACTACGAAAATAGACCGGGATAAAAATTGCGGGTATTGCCTTAGAGGAACCGTATTTTCAACTGACAGTAAATATTTATTGGTTGGCAGAATGGGGGGTGGGGGTATAGCTGTATTTGATATGGTAAATATGACCTATATAAAAAGTGTGTTTGGAATGAAAACTAATATCCGGCACCTGACCATACAAGGCGATCAATTATTTATTAGTACAAATGTTACCGGCTACGTACAAAAAGCCAATGTTAATGAATTAATCAATCATACCAGGAATTCAGATTCAAATTATACTAAGTGGAGCAGTAAATATGTTGGGAAAGGTGCAAGGACTATAGCTGTTTCATCAGATGGCAATTATATTTTTGCAGCTGTAAATAATGAAAGTAAAGTGTTAGTATTAAGAGCAAAGGATATGAATATCATATCAACTATAAATGTTGATTCTTTCCCTGTGGGTATGGATATAAAGGATGATAACACAATGTTGATTGTAACATCGCAGGGAAAAGTATCATGTGGTGGCGGGCAGTCTGTAATGGTGTTCAGAATTGATGGATTGTAATTCATTCAAGGATATAAAGGAATGACGTTGTACAAAATATTTAAATTCTTAGTGAAAAGAAATATTTGTATGACTTTTTACCTTAAATTATGTATAAATGGATCAAAATTCATAGCAAAAGGTTTTTAAAGCAGAATCTTAAAATATTTCTTTTTCTTCTGATTATTGCTTTTATAACACTCGGAATATCAGAGGATAATCCCCCTATAAATAATGAAATAATAAAACAGGATCAGTCGTATAACCTGGCTGATAATATTGATGATTCAATTAATTATGAAGTGATAATAGGAACATATCTTGGAAATAAGAAAAGAAACTATTATGGCGAAAATGCACCTTCAAATTTGAATTT
>CBFCXR010000333.1:0-1766 GCA_965602045.1 uncultured Bacteroidales bacterium
GATCTAATATAGATTCTATGATTTTAAAATTTAAATATGCGGAGAATAACCTCGATTATCTCCGCAAAATATACTGAGAATAATTTGCCATAGTGGAGAATAATACATATATTTACCGCATAATACGCGGAGAATACATATGTATATTTATCAAAATGCAAACTGGCCTAATTTTATTTGGGACAACAAATCATTGTTAATACCTATAAGCAAGGTAAGGAATTTACAGGGTAAATTGATTGGAAAAATGGAAGCAATAGGTTTTTCACTGAGAGAAGAAGCTATGCTGGAAACTTTAACACTAGATGTTTTAAAATCAAACGAAATTGAAGGGGATATCTTAAATCCTAATCAGGTGCGTTCATCAATAGCCAGGCGCCTTGGCATGAATATATCAGGTTTAATTCCTTCAGATCGTTATGTAGATGGCGTTGTTGAAATGATGTTAGATGCAACGCAAAAATACAAACAATCTTTAACAAAAGAAAGACTATACAACTGGCATGCGGCTTTGTTTCCAACCGGAAGAACAGGTATACATAAAATTACTGTTGCTAATTGGCGTAAAGATGAAAATGGATCGATGCAAGTAGTATCAGGTCCAATAGGAAAAGAAAAAATGCATTATCAGGCACCACCTGCAAAATTAGTGGATAATGAAATAAGTAGTTTTTTAGAGTGGTTTAATAGTGAAACCGCAATAGAACCGGTGATAAAATCAGGTCTTGCACATTTATGGTTTGTTACAATACATCCATTTGATGATGGTAATGGAAGAATTGCCCGCGCAATTGCAGATATGCAACTCGCCCGGGCCGATATGACTAATCAGAGATTTTATAGTATGTCTGCACATATTGAACGTCAGAAAAAAAAGTATTACGATATTCTGGAAAAAACCCAAAAAGGATCAATGAATATTACAGGCTGGCTTCAATGGTATTGTGGTTGCTTAAATAGAGCCTTAGAGACAACAGATGAGACTTTAATAAATGTATTGAATAAAGCTAAATTTTGGGAGAAACATTCAGCGACTATTATTAATGAAAGACAGAAATTAATGATCAACAAACTTTTAGATAACTTTTTCGGTAAACTTAATACGTCAAAATGGGCTAAAATTACTAAATGCTCACAAGATACTGCCTTACGGGATATTCAGGATCTGATTGAAAAAGGGATACTTATTAAGGAATCCGGAGGAGGCAGAAGTACTAGTTATAAGTTAAACATTGCCAGATAGTCCTGGATTATTCCTCAAATTCTTATAAATAAATTACAAGGTATAAGCGGCTATTTAATATGGCATATTATTTTTTCATTTCCTTAATTATACCAGCGTAGGTTTTATCTTACATGATTAAATTTTTTAGAGTATAATTGTGTTTTGATATAATTTTTTACCCCGTGGGCCATTAAAATAAATTAAAGCTCCATTAACTTATAATTAATGTGTATACCTCTGCATGATTAAAGTTTTTGAGGCTTTTTAACTGATTAGGTTATTTGTTATGAACATTATCGTGCAGCTTTATAGTATGCCTGGTAATATGACCTAAATTTTTTATTAGCATTCCTATATAATTTTTTATTTCATCAGGATTTGAAAAATCAGTATTTTCCAGATTTTTTTGATATTTCAAAAGATCTTGAATTATTTTTTCTAAAGTTGTCATAATTAATATTTTTAGTGTTTAACAATATTACATTTTATACATTTCCTATAGTACTCCAGTTCTCAATTATACTTGCTCCGAACTTTAATT
>CBFCXR010000334.1:0-1750 GCA_965602045.1 uncultured Bacteroidales bacterium
CCTCAACAACATCGGCAGCAGTAAATATTTTATCTATTGTTAACTGGTCAATCATAAAAACAGGTGAATTTTAAAATTATCTGGTATCCAAAAAACATCACCAGGGCATAAAATTGCAAAAATTTTATCAGGCAATACTTATTTATCATGAAATATCTATGAACAAGATTTCAATAAAATATTGTTAATTTGAAAAGGGACATGAAAGGGGACAGACCCCCAGTGGTCTGACCCCTTTTATTTGTCAATTTTAACATTCTAATCCGCTAATAATTTGGGATTCGATATGGGTAAAAAATATTTTTATCCTATATTTGAGCCCTGAATTTTTTATATAGCTATATAATACCACATTATCTGAGTTAATAAACCATTGTTTCTCAACCTATGAACAGTACCAAAAAATCCGGTAAATCTGCGGACAGAAAATTACTATTAGGGCTTGATATAGGTTCAATCTCGCTTAATATTGCTTTACTGGATGAAGATTTAAATATTCTCGAAAACTATTATGATTATTGCCATGGCCAGCCATTTCTGGTATTAAAAAAAAGGCTCGAATCAATATTACAGAAATATCCTGCTAATAATATAGTATCAGTAGCTCTTACCGGAAGCGGGGGCAAACTTGGTTCCAGTCTGATTGGCGGTGTATATGTAAATGAGATTATTTCACAGTCGACCTCGGTAGCGCAATATTATCCTGATACAAGAACAATTATAGAGATTGGAGGCGAAGATTCCAAGCTTATATTTATGGAAAAGGGTGAGATTAAAGAAAAATCACAGTTACTCGATTTTCAGATGAACAGCATTTGTGCAGCGGGTACCGGTGCATTCCTGGATCAGCAGGCAAAAAGATTAGGTGTTTCTATTGAGAAAGAATTTGGCAACTTAGCATTAAAATCTGATAATCCTCCCCGTATTGCAGGGAGGTGCAGTGTATTTGCAAAGAGCGATATGATTCACCTTCAGCAAATTGCAACCCCCGTATATGATATTGTTGCAGGCTTATGTTATGCTGTAGCACGAAATTTTATCAGTAACCTGGGCCGGGGTAAAGTATTGGAATCCCCTTTTGTTTTTCAGGGGGGGGTAGCAGCGAATGCAGGTGTTGTTAAAGCTTTCAATGACCTTCTTAACTTAAAAAAAGGTGAATTAATTATCCCGCAATACTTTGCATCAATGGGTGCTATAGGGGCAGTTATTCATAACTACACCACCGAAAGTGAAGAAGATGCAAATTTCACCGGACTGAAAAAACTTGAGGATTACCTGACAAGTGAAAAAACAAATATAAATTATCTGGAGCCGCTTAAAGAATCTGAAGCTATATATAATAAAGATGTTGTTTTTGAAAGCAACAAGCATGACAAGCTGGATGTGTACCTTGGAATTGATATTGGATCATTAAGTACTAATGTAGTACTAATTGACGCCAAAGATAATGTTGTATCAAGAAGGTATTTGCCTACTGCAGGAAAACCTCTGGATGCTGTTAGGCAAGGCCTTACTGAAATATACGCCGAGGTGGGAGACAAAATAGTTGTAAAAGCAGCAGGGACAACAGGTTCCGGCAGGTATCTTACAGGCGATTTTGTAGGTGCCGATATAATACAAAATGAGATCACCGCACAGGCTACTGCCGCAATTGCATACGACCCTACAGTTGACACTATATTTGAAATCGGCGGTCAGGATTCAAAATATATAAGTATTGAGAAAGGCGTGGTTGTTGATTTTGAGATGA
>CBFCXR010000335.1:0-1742 GCA_965602045.1 uncultured Bacteroidales bacterium
ATTTTAATTTTAGTAAAGATATAAATTTTTATATAAAAGGGGACAGCCCCCTTATCTAATCCTAAAACTGAAAATAGATGAAGGGTTGCAGTTCTGCGGATAGTGACTGATAGATAATAAATACAACAACACCGCAAATGATAATTTTCAGATATACCGGCGTATTAATAAACCAGTCGCGGTACTTAATTTTTAAGGTATCCGGCAGCCAGTGTATCACATATCCTAATAGCATTACTAAAAACACTTTCCAGTAAGTAGCAAACATCTGTCCGATCAGCTGTCCTCCAAAACTTCCTGAAATCTGCCCCAGCAAATCGTATGTACCCTGCATCGATTCACCCCTGAACCATATACGTGTAAAGGTGATAAAATTAAAGGTTATAAAAATCTTCCAGAAGTTTGCCAGCCAGAGAGTAGAGTTTTCATAGGGACTGATTTTTTTCCAGAATTTGTAACCCACAATACCTATTCCGTTTAATCCTCCCCAAAGGATAAACATCCAGCTTGAACCGTGCCACAAACCGCCTAAAAGCATCGTCATCATAAGATTTATGTTTGTACTTATTGTTAGCCGTATTCCGGGGAATATTCTTGTTAAAATCCAGATTAAGACGATAATTATAGTAAACAAAGGTGCCAGCCAGAGTTTTCCGGCAATAAGAGTTATAAATACCAATATGGTTGCTAAGCTAAGATAAGTAAAAAATGAGCCTCCCCTGTTTCCACCCATGGGTATATATAAATAATCTTTAAGCCAGGAAGACAAGGAAATGTGCCAGCGTTTCCAGAATTCACCACAGCTTTTTGCCTTATAAGGAGAATTGAAATTTTTGGGTAAATAAAATCCCAGCAGCAGTGCTATACCTATGGCTATATCAGTATATCCTGAAAAATCACAATAAACCTGCAATGAGTACCCGTACAATGCCATCAGGTTTTCGAAGCCTGTGTAAGTAACAGGATCTGCAAATACCCTGTCAATTAAGTTTACTGCAATAAAATCACCGACGAACATTTTTTTCATCAATCCTTTAAGGATTAGATATGCTCCGAGCCCGAATTCATATTTTGATAATGTGAATTTTTTGTAAAGCTGGGGAATAAACTGAGCGGCTCTGACTATTGGCCCGGCAACAAGCTGCGGGAAAAATGAAACATAAAATCCAAAGTCAAGCATGTTTTTAACTGGCTTTACTTTTCCAAGATATACATCAACTGTATAACTTATCGTTTGAAAAGTGAAAAACGAGATCCCCACAGGGGGAAGTAATTTTCCAATATCAAAATGTGTCCCGAGTAAAGCATTTGACCATTTTGCCGCATGGGTTACAACTTCGAGCCGGGTCCCGAAAATAGTATTAATGGTATCGGTAAAGAAATAGTCATATTTGAAAAATACCAATACCCCGAGGTTCAGGAAGACACTTAGTGCTACAAATAACTTTTTTGATAAAGGAGTACGGGAATCATATATTGCTTTACCGATATAAAAGTTTGTCGTTGTTGTAAAAATCAATATGAAAAAGAATAGTCCCCCTGTTTTATAATAGAAAAACATACTCACCAGAAATAGGTAGGCATTCCTTAATGCATTTTTCTTATAGATAACAGAATAGAATGCAAGCACTACAGCATAGAAACCCCAGAAATAGAAGCGCGTAAAAAGTAGCGGGGATTCCTGGTTATATAAAAATATGTCTTTTAAAGCTTGCATCAGATTCAATAGTTATTTGTCATTC
>CBFCXR010000336.1:0-1737 GCA_965602045.1 uncultured Bacteroidales bacterium
CTGGCAGCTTTGGCAGCAAAGGCGAATCAAGCAGATATGGACACGGCTTTGGCAGTAAAGGCTAATCAGGCAGCAGTGGACACAGCTTTGGCTGCAAAAGCAGACCAGGCAACTGTGAATGCAGCATTAGCTGCAAAAGCAGACCTGACAGATATGCTGGCAGCTTTGGCAGCAAAGGCGAATCAAGCAGATATGGACACGGCTTTGGCAGCAAAAGCGGATCAAACAGACATGAACTCGGCTTTGGCTGAAAAGGCGGACATGGAAAAACTCAGCGATATAGCGGTATTTGCAATGGGTGCTGGTACGTTAAGCGGCCTCTCCCTGAATGGAGGTTCAAGGGGGATACTCATGGTTTATATCATTAATTCCGGCAGCAGTACGTCCCTGGCTGCCGGAATTTTTGCCCTCCATGGAGTGGACAGCATTATGAAAATTGCAGGGGACGGAATGGATGACCAGCAGAATGCGAGTACTTATAATGTTTACTACAGCGGTGGTTCTTTATATGTTCAAAATACTTCGGCAAGTGATATCATTGCCAGGGCTACTTTTTTTGGGGGATAAATCCGGACGGAAAAGTAAAAGCACGATATTCACATATTATAATTTTAACCTACATTCCGCTAGTTCCGAGTCCTATTTTTGGAATTATTTTAAGTAATATTTTACGAGATAAATACATCATTTATATATAATGGCCTTTAAATTAATAATAGCCTTCATAATAGCTTTAATTTCCTTAAATAATTTCTCATAATCACTTAATGCTTTTTTATATGTTTTGTAATTAACTGAACATTCTTTTACCCATTTTCTATCATTTATGCGTATTATTTTGTTTTTTAGTTTTTTCTTTTCCCATTTTGATAATTTGGTTATTTGATGAATAGGCTTGTTTTCACAATGACATCCTTTTTTGCCACATTTGACCTTTGTTTCTATATAGCTTCCAATTATTAGTAAATCATCATTAAAAAATAAAGTTATTAGTTTTTTCTGTTTTTGTATTAATTGCAAAATTTTTTCTTTTTTTTGTTCAATGAGACGTTTTTTATCTTGACTTATCTTATGTAACATAATAGAATATATTATATAAGACACGGAGGGGAATGTCAAGATGTTAAGTCAAAAATCTATTAAAAAAAACGTTATCCATAAACGATTTATGTTAGGAGCACATCCTATTATTCAATTCTTTATCGATAAATTGAATATCGATGATTGTATTGGTTCATATATTCATCAAGATAAACGATTAAAATTATCCAATGAAAAAGCATTAATTGTACTAATTCACAATATATTAACCAGTCCAACTCCCTTATATGAAATACATGATTGGGCCAAGATTATTGATGATATTACATTAGGTTTAGAAGAAAATGATATTTCATTTTTAAACGACGACAGAATTGGTAAAGCACTAAATAGTTTCTATAACTGTAAACATAAACAAGTATTTTTTCGCCTTGTACTTCGTGCCATTAAATTGTTTGAGATTGATTGTAGGCAAATTCATCAAGATACTACCACTGTTACCTTCTGTGGGAAATATGATGGATGGAATTTTTCTCCATTTATCAAGCATGGTATCAATAAAGACCATCGCCCTGACTTAAAACAACTGGTACTTGGAATGTCAGTTACTGCAGATGGATCCATTCCATTGCTTCATAATATTTATGATGGTAATAAAACAGATGATCGTGTTCATGTAGATAATCATAGACAATT
>CBFCXR010000337.1:0-1734 GCA_965602045.1 uncultured Bacteroidales bacterium
TCTGAAATATTACAGCCTGCATAAAAACCTAATTGTTTTGTATTTTAAGGATAATTTTTTATAGATGATACAGAGAAATTGAAGATTTCGATTAATCAACATAACTAATTAATATTATTGAATTTATTGTTTATCATTGCCTGCTTTTGTCGATTGTTATAACACATAACAATAAATCGTCAAGGTTTAATATTCGTTTTTTCAAACGATGGTATGATTGGATTATCCACTGCTGCTTTTTTGTTGTTTTAGTCCGCTGATCCCCAGGAACCTTGATTGCAGGAGTCTCAATATTGTCGTCATTCTTATAAATCATGGCACCCTGGCAGGTAAAGCGGGTATGTGCCAAAAATGTCATGTTCACTATTCTTCTATGTCATATATGTCATATCTGACAAGTTATTGTGCTTTCTGAATTGAAGGCTACAAGCTGTATCGGAAAGTTTTCTGAAGGGTCGTCTGTCTTATGATCGCAGCTCTACGTAACAAAACATGATAATTTTTATCATAAGAGACAATTACATACAGTGATGTTATGTAAAAAGGACTTTATTTAAGGTACCGCTATTATGCAAAAGAAATGCTGCGGCTATAGATCTAATAATATTTCTTCTTTCTTGAGACTTTTCCGGCAATCCATCCTATAAAGAACACGCCACCCCCTGCAAGAAACCATTGGAGTCTTCTTGTGTTCCTAAGGTCGGTATTCTCCTTCTGGAGATGCTCCGCCCTTGTATTAAGATTGACGTTTTTTGCCTGAAGCCTTTTTTGTTCGCTGATTAAATCAACAACATTTTTTGATTGATCAATAAGGGTATTGTGCTTCTTAGTAATCTGCGCCAATTCTATCTTAAGGCGTGAAGCCTCTTTCTTTCTATTGCTTGCATTTTTTTCTAACTCTTCTACCTTTACAGCATGACTCTGTGTGGCGGCCTCAAATTGTTCCAATAGGGAGGCCTGGTCTTTTTCGAGTTCTTCAATCCTTGTATTCAGCTTGCTGGTATCTTCCTTTAATCCTCCTATGATTACAGATTTAGGCACCTCAGAGCTTATATACTGCTTGGCAACCCATCCCTCTTCACCTTCATCCGTCCGCACCCTGAGGTATTCTTCACTTTCTTCAAGCACCTCGACAGGGGTATCCGTTTTTAGGGTTTTTATTACCCTATACTCTCGGCCCTCGCCTGCGCGAAGGGTAATAAGCAGCATATCAGAGACATATCGCCTGTCAGCGTGAGTTACTCTCACTGAAACAGATAACAGGATAAATAACACGAAAAGAAGTATTAGTTTTAATCTACTCATCCTTATTAATCCTCTATTATTCCTCAAAAGCAACAATTTTACTATATGGTTAATAAATGCAAAAGCTGTTGAATGCTACAATCTAACCCTGTAATGCTGTTACTCTCCGTGCTTCGTCACACCAAAATTATAGATCTTCTCCCATAATCCACAATCCGTAAATTTTCATTTAATATTATATTCGGTATTCATAACCTTATCAAATTGTATTAGCTTTGGTCAAATTTTTAAAAATGTAAAAAAATAAGAGCGCTGAGTGTATGAAATTATTTATCTGGTTTTATAGTATTTTTCAGGCAGAGTAAGTATGGACTTGTATCCAAAATAATGTTAAAACGTGGTTCATTATTTTTTGAGGCCAGCACAAACCGCGCTATGTTGATATTGCCACCTTATTTGAAAGCATGCCTCACTCTTATTTCTTTCCCT
>CBFCXR010000338.1:0-1726 GCA_965602045.1 uncultured Bacteroidales bacterium
CCTCACTACTCATACAAAAGTTGCGAAAATCGTCCTGTCTGGGGAGCCTGACATTCCCAGTCCTTTGGTATTTACTGAAGGGCTTTTTATTTACAAGCTTTTTAAAAAGAAGAATTTTTAAATAGACTTGTTGTATAAAGTAAATAGCATGTTGAAGAAATAATATAAAACTATTTTAATCTAAGCAGAATATTTATAATAATATTATATTAAAATAAAAAGCAATAATACCGCAGATAGCATAAAAGAAGTTTCTCTATCTATACTAAGAATGTTTTTTTCTATATTGAATATTTTAGTTATTTATGTTTTAATTGAAAAACAATTTACACAATATTTTTTAGATAAACTGTAGATACGACTTGAAATTATCACAATTACATTTAAACCTAAGGTTAAAGTTTTTGTACAAGGATTTTTATTATATATCATATCAATGACAAAATCTTGAGCGAGATTTGAAGTGTTTCAGGAAAAGAAAAAATATTTTTTGGGGAAATATGATATAGGAGGTCAATTTTATGAAAATAATAAAAAACTTTTTTTTGTTTATTTTACTTACTTTTCCATTATTGCTAATGGGATGTTCAACGACGGTTCCTGATAATCATGCACCTGTCATTAATTCAAACCCAATTACTAGCTCCCTTGAAGGTGTACCTTATACTTATGATGTGGAAGCTACTGATGCTGATGGCGATACGTTAACCTATAGTCTCACTTCTAGTCCCGCCGGGATGACCATTAATGCTTCTAGCGGTGTCATAAGCTGGACACCGAGTACTGTAGGAGATTATGATGTGACGATAGAAGTCACTGACGGAGGCTCATTTGATACACAGAGTTTTACCATTACAGTTGACATAACAGATGTGCTTTCTCCTCCCACTGGTGTTGAGGCTTCGGATGCTTCTTACACAGATGCGGTACAGATTACTTGGAATACTGTTACCGGAGCATCTCATTATCGAGTCTATCGGGCTAATAATCTTTTGGCAACCAAAACGGCTATCTCTAGCTGGCAAACAGAAACTTCCTATTATGATAATAGTATAACTTGTGGAGAGGTTTATTATTTCTGGATTAAAGCCGCTACCAATAGCAGCGGAGATAATGCCTCTGATTTCAGTAATCCTGATACCGGTTATTGTACAGGAATTGTTCCTTCCCTTCCTATTTATCCACCTACCGGTGTTTTGGCTTCCGATACTCTAGTTAATAAGGTACAGATTACCTGGAATTCTGTTATCGGAGCATCTCATTATCGAGTCTATCGGGCTAATAATCTTTTGGCAACCAAAACGGCTATCTCTGACTGGCAGACCGGTACCTCCTATGATGATACCAGTGTCGCCCCCTGGACCACTTATTGGTACTGGGTCAAGGCTGCCACCAGTAGCAGTGGGGATAATGCTACTGTGTTCAGTAACCTGGACACAGGTTATGCCATTTTTTTAGCGCCCCTTTAAAGGGAATATAGTAGTAGAAAATGGTAGAGATAAGTCTTTATTTTGATAACTTATTTGTTTGTCTATCAACAACAAAGATTTGACTCTCCAGTAATTCACTGGAGTAAGACTCTATAACTAAAAAATAGGTACATACGTACTTCCAGTTAGCCCTGGGGGATACTGGGCAAAAAAAATGCATTAAAATAACAGTTTTTGTAACCCATCCTTAGAAGATTACCAAAAGATTCATAACAAAAATAAAAAAGAAGGATTTT
>CBFCXR010000339.1:0-1715 GCA_965602045.1 uncultured Bacteroidales bacterium
CGTCACACTGCGCAAAAAATCTTAATAACTTTTAAAAAATAAAGTTTTTATCAATTTATCCATTTTGTAAATTGAGGAAAATCAAAAACCAATTCCATGGCATACATCAAAGGGACCGAACGAAATCAATTATTACTGCTCCCTCCCAGCCTTGATGAGATGATAGAAGAAGAAAGTCCTGTACGTATAATAGATGCTTTTATAGATGCCATAGATTTTAAACAAGCAAGTTTTGACAAATCATTGCCTGCTGAGAGAGGTCGACCACCCTATGATCCTGCCGATCTGTTAAAGCTATATATCTATGGTTATATGAACCGTATCAGGACATCTCGTAAGCTGGAAAGGGAATGTACCCGTAATATAGAATTAATGTGGTTAATGAACAATCTTCGTCCATCAGCCAGGAGTATTGCTTATTTCAGGTCAGACAACAAAAAAGCTTTGAAGCAGGTTTTTCGCCAGTTTGTTGTCATGATAAAGAAATGGGATCTGTTTGGAGAGAATTTATTAGCAGTAGACGGTTCAAAATTAAGGGCAGTAAACTCTAAGAAGAATAATTATAATCAACGAAAAATAGAACGTCATTTAGACCTTATTGATAAGAAAACCGAGGAGTATTTACATGAGTTAGACGAGAATGATAAAAAAGATCATGGCAACAGGAATGTAAAAGTAAAAGAAGTATTAGGACAATTAAAACAACGCAGGGAAAAATACGAACAACTGGAGAAAAAATTGAAGGAAACAGGTCAGGATCAGGTATCAACAACTGACCCTGAATCCCGCCAGTTAATTATACGGGGCCAAATCACCGAGGTAGCTTATAATGCACAAGCCACTGTTGATAGTAAACACAATCTAATAGCCGATGTAAAAGCTACCAATACGAACGATCGCAAAATGTATGGGGTAATGAGCAAACGTGCCAAAGCTATATTAGGACATGGCAACTTTGATTTTTTAGCAGATAAAGGATACTTTAACCAGGAAGGGATATACATATGCACACAAGCAGGTATAACACCTTACGTTGCTGTTCAGGATGTTGGGCATGGCCATCCCATACCTACAAAAGAATACCGTTATCACAACTTCACCTATGATAAACAGCAAGATTGTTACATATGCCCACAAGGGGCCCAACTAACAAGCAATGGATCATGGTATAAAAAGGATACACGAAATAAAAACATATTGGTAAAACACTATAAAACACACTTATGTAAGAGTTGCCATGCAAGGCCTTTGTGCACCAAATCTCCTATTACCAGGGGACGTGTAATTGAAAGATCTAATTACCAGGAACAGGTAGATGCTAATAACAAGCGTGTTGAAAAGGAGAAAGATAAATACAGGTTACGACAGCAAATGGTTGAACACCCCTTTGGTGTAATAAAGCGCCAATGGGGATATGATCATGTATTGTTAAAAGGCACAAAAAATGTTGAAGCAGAGCTAAACCTTATATTTACAACATATAACCTGGTGAGGGTTATTAAGATATTAGGCTGCAAGGAGTTAATAAAGAGACTCCTTGCTTTTTCTTTATTTTTCGCCAAATATGGCTTATTTAAATGCATTTTAAGGCGATCCCATAAATTTTTGAAAAAGATCACAAATGAAATAAAAGATCAATTAGCTGACTTGTATTTTAAAATAATTTATATTTATCACGACAATTATGTGCTTAAAGCTAATTTTTGCACAAACTG
>CBFCXR010000340.1:0-1712 GCA_965602045.1 uncultured Bacteroidales bacterium
AGGAAAAATCAATGTGAAAAGTGAAAAAGGTAAGGGTTGTGCTTTTACCTTTAGCCTGCCTGTTGCCAAAAATTTATACTAAGAACTCTACCCGCAGCATAATGATTAATGAATATCTTTGATATTTAAAAATACCAGTATAAAAAAGCTCAGACTGGATTTATTGTTTATATTTAATTTGCAAAATATGAATTGGCAATTTAAAATTATTTTGAATTATGTATTTACTAGGATTTGATGTTGGAAGTTCATCAGTAAAAGTCAGCTTAATCGAAGCGGAAACCGGCATTTGTATTGGCACTTCTTTCCATCCAAAAAAGGAAATGGACATAATTGCAAGGCAGTCCGGTTGGGCTGAACAGAATCCTCAGGCCTGGTGGGAGAATTTGAAACTGGCACTGAAAGAAGTTTTAAATGAATCAGGGATTAGTCCGAATGATATTAAAAGTATTGGTATTTCTTATCAAATGCATGGGCTGGTACTGGTAGATAAAAAGATGAATGTATTAAGGCCTTCTATTATTTGGTGTGATAGCCGGGCAGTAGAAACAGGCAATAAAGCCTTCAATGATATCGGAAATAAAAAATGTCTGGAAAATCTTTTAAACTCGCCGGGAAATTTTACTGCTTCAAAATTAAAATGGGTAAAAGATCATGAACCTGGCATTTATGAAAGAATCTATAAAATTATGCTTCCGGGCGATTATATTGCTATGAGGCTCACCGGTGAAATAAATACGACTATCTCAGGTTTATCAGAAGGTATCTTCTGGAACTTCAGAAACAATAGCCTGGCAGACTTTTTATTTGAGAATTATGAAATTAGTAAAGATCTTATTCCGGAGATATTACCGACTTTTTCTCAACAGGGAAATATATCAAAAGTAGCAGCAAAGGAATTAGGTTTATCAACGAATACAACGGTAAGTTACCGGGCTGGAGATCAGCCTAATAATGCATTTTCATTAAATGTACTTAATCCGGGTGAAATTGCTGCTACAGCAGGTACATCAGGAGTAGTCTATGGTATTAGTGATGAAATTAAATACGAACCTCAATCCAGGGTAAATACGTTTGCTCACGTTAATCATTCAGCAAATAAAGTAAGATTAGGAGTACTTTTATGTGTAAATGGCACGGGAATCCTTAATTCATGGCTTAAACATAATGTCGCAGACGGAGCTGACTACCATGATATGAACCATATGGCATCAAAAGCCCCGATAGGAAGCAATAATCTGTATGTTCTTCCTTTTGGTAATGGTGCCGAACGATTATTAATGAATAAAAATATAGGAAGTACATTTGCCAACATAAATTTCAACATACATTCTAAAGAGCATCTTTTACGTGCTGCCCAGGAAGGAATAGTATTCGCCTTAAAGTTCGGTCTGGATATTATGGAAAATATTGGCATTAAGCCTGTTATTATCCGTGCCGGAAATGCCAACATGTTTCTGAGTAATATTTTCAGGGATACTCTATCCGGAATTACAGGAGCAGCAATAGAACTTTATGACACAGATGGTTCAAAAGGTGCTGCCCGGGGAGCAGGTGTTGGTTCAAAAATTTACAAATCCTATGAAGAAGCATTCAGCTATCTGAAAAAGATATCGGAAATTGAGCCTGATACAAAAAATCAGCAGCTTTATTTAGATGCCTATAATAACTGGCTTATTGAATTAAACAGAAATATTGGATAAAATGGTTGC
>CBFCXR010000341.1:0-1699 GCA_965602045.1 uncultured Bacteroidales bacterium
GATCCCCCATCCTAAAATCGGTGAAAGAAAATTTGTACTGCTTCCATTAAGTGAGATCGCACCCGATATTAAGCTTGGTGGCAGTAATTTAAAAACGTATATTAAAAAAACCCACCTGCCTGAAAAAGTAAAAATTATCTCATCATTTGATATAGCATAAGAATTTTTTAAAATTTATACTTTTTGCTTGACTCCTTTTTAAATAAGTGTTACTAATTATATGATTAGTGACACGATTTAGAAGGAAGATATGCATATACCAGATGGGTTCATAGACCTGAAAACTGCAGTCGCCACCGGTGCACTTTCTGCAGGAGGACTGGCCGGAGCAATTTATGGAGTAAAAAAATACTTTAAAGCCAGGGTAATTGCAATGATGGGAGTTATGAGCGCTCTTATTTTTGCGTTACAGATGATTAATTTTACCATACCCGGGGGGACCTCCGGGCATCTTCTAGGAGGGGCACTGGCTGCCATAATCCTGGGACCTCATGCAGGAGTCATTGTGATTGCAGTGGTACTTATTGTCCAGGCTCTTGTCTTTATGGATGGAGGCATAGTGGCCATTGGTTCCAATATATTTAATATGGCAATAATAGGAGTCTATGGATCATTCCTTATCTATTGGCTGCTCTCTAAAATTTCAAAGTCAAGATGGATGTTTTTTGTGGCAGCAGGGGTAGCTTCCTGGCTTTCAGTAGTCATAGCATCATTTTTTGCCGCACTTGAACTCGGTATTTCGGGCACTTATGCACTTGGAATAACGATCAAAGCTATGCTGGGGGTCCATGCAGTTATCGGACTGGGAGAAGCTGCTATAACTATTGCAGTTATTACCTTTATAAATAGAGTCAGGCCGGAACTTATACTTACAAGAGATGGGGGTTTGAAATGAAGATAAAAAGAAATATCCTTTTTACTATAATAGGAATAATAATCATCCTCATAATCGCCATGGGCCTATCGCTTATGGCATCATCCTTTCCTGACGGTCTGGAAAAAGTTGCAGAGAATTATAGCTTTATAGATAAAGCAGTTGAAGTGCTTCCTGAAGGGTTCTTCCTGATACCGGATTATGCTTTTGGCGGTGTGGAAAATGAATATTGGCAGACATCCCTTGCAGGATTATTCGGAGTATTGATAATTATGGCAATATTTGTTGTGATTTATCTGTTCTACAAGGCAGTAGGTAATAAAAAACAAGATAAGAATTAAAATGGATAAAAGGTTAGTATCTATAAAACAATTTTTATTTAGAAAAAATTGAGGTAAAGAATATAATTGATGGGTAATTTTAGCCTAACAGTAAGGGACAAACTTATTATTGTCCTTATAAATATAATATTTATCGTTAGTGTAGCCAAAGGCCAGTATCTGGTGCTGGCCTTATTTGGCGTTCTGGCCCTGTTTGTAATGGTACTCTTCAATCCGGATTACCGGAAAATACCAGGGAGGGTTTTTACTGTTTTTCTTTATCCTCTTTTTGTTTCTATCTTTATTCCCTTCATAAATCCCGGCAGTGTCCTGGCAGAGCTGGATTTAAGATTATTTACCATTACTATAACAGATAATGGGCTTACCACATTTCTTACGGTACTTATAAAGTCTTTTCTTTCAATTTTGCTTGTTGCCTCCATGATGCTGTCAACTGATGAAAAAGAATTATTTCACGGGCTAAGAAAAATAAAGGTACCCAGGA
>CBFCXR010000342.1:0-1693 GCA_965602045.1 uncultured Bacteroidales bacterium
AAGACAGATAAATTACGACTCCAGAAACTACATATACTAATTAAAATTTTATATTTAAAAGCAGATATTCTATTTCTTTTATTATAATATTGAGTTCTGCAATAGTGAGAGTAAAACTTTTTATCAATTCTTACTGAGAGTTTTTCGTTCCAAATGAAAGAATTGAAATTCACCAATAAAAATATAACTAGTTATTTATAATATATTTTTTCTATATATAATATTTCCACTTTTTTTGAATTAAAAAAATAAACGTTTATATTTAACTCTTTAAATGAATAACTATGAAAAAATTGTACATTTTACTTATTGCGAATCTTTTATGCGTGATCCTAAACGCGGGAATTGAGGAAAATCTTGTAGTGCACTTCGCTTTAGATGAAGGAACCGATACTATAGTAACGGATAGTAAAGCTGGCATTACCGGTGTGATATTAGATAATGCCGAGTGGATAGATGGTTTAAACGGAAAAGCCGTTGATTTTACCAATACAGATACAGCGGTTATTCTTTGTGAACCATCAGATAAAACCACAGTATTAGATTTTGATGACGCATCATTTACCGTGGCTGTTGTTGTCAAAAATGAAAATCTTGAAACCGATGGTGATCAATATATGGTTGTTAAGGGTGATAATTGGATTGACGGGCCAAATGGCAATGGTAACAGATTTGCCATCTTTTCAAAACAAGCTTCCATATTTTTTGCTGTTGATGATAATACTACAAAATCACAACTTGAGGTAACAATTTCCGGTATTCCTCAATTTAAGGCCGATGACTGGAATGTTATCGTAGGTGTTCGTGACAGGGTGGCAGCCACTTTAACTTTATATGTTAATGGGGAGTTTGCCGGCAGCCTGGAAGACAAAACCGGACCAATTGATACTAAAGACCAAAGATTGCTTATTGGAAATTATCATCATAGTCATGCAAAATTAAAAGGAGCTATTTGTGATGTACAGATATTTGACAAGGCGCTTACAGCAGAGGAAGTTGCAACGTTGCCTTTAATATCTGAAGAAGTTTCCATTAATTCAATATCAAATAACATTAATGGTTTTGTTTATCCTAATCCTGCAAGTAACGAATTGTTTATTCATAATATTAAGGGAATCTCGAAAATAGAAATTTTTAATATTTTAGGACAGACTGAAATGACGATTTCTGAAGATCCGGGATCAATGCCTTTAAACATTAGTGAATTAAAAACAGGACAATATATACTTCGCGTTCATTCTGAAAATTCGATTCATACAACACGTTTTTATAAATAAATATTTTTTGTATTAATTTTTAAAAATACACACTGGAAATAATTAATCGGGTAGCTCTGGAAGCTTACCCGATTTTTTATAGCATAAAAATCATTTAAGAAGAAGAATAATTATTTCCTTTAACGGACTTAATAATATTATATGATTATCCGGGAATGATTATTCAGAAAATAATCATCGATTTCGGCCATACTTTATCATTTTGCTGAAGGGGAGAAAGATAAAGTATGGCCAAAATCGTCGAATCATATAATTTAGGAAATACAGCAGATGAGGTAGGGCTTACTGATAGACAAATTAAATTAACGCTGCTTGAACCAGTCTTGTTATAGCGCCATATAGGATCCTATTTAAAATTAATACTTTTAATTAATTTCAAGAAACTTATATGTATTATTGTCGTATCAATTATTATC
>CBFCXR010000343.1:0-1596 GCA_965602045.1 uncultured Bacteroidales bacterium
AATTATCTAAGTTATCAAAACGTCTTTCTTCAACCGGAACCTCATTTTCATTCATTTCCGCTAATCTTCTATTTCCGAATGCTTCCCCTTTGCGCTGTTCCCACCAGGGTTTACCTTGTCCGTTAAGCACACCTTTTCCTGTAATAGCTATATTCTCTTGTTCGAATGCATAAATAAACGGAGAATAGGAATAAACCTCCGATCCTTCCCAGTTTGTTAAAACAGCCGGCAGATAATCCGAGAAGTCCTGACTAAAGAGTAATTCTGCACCCTCTGCCAAATGCAAGTTTACATTGCTAAGTAATACTATTGGGCCGGTAAGCCATTTACCTTCAGGTACAAAAACCTTTCCTCCTCCTGATTTTGACATTTCACGAATGGCTTTGTTGATAGCTATAGTATTTTTAAATGTGCCGCCCGGTTGTGCCCCGAAATCAACAATACTTACTGATTTATCAGGAAATTCAGGACGTTTAAAATTAAACTCTCCAAAAGGAGTAATGAATGGTTCTATTTTTTGGGGTACTTGTGCTGCTAATGTTATGCTAAAAAAAAATAAAACAGCTAAGGCTATGTTTTTTCTTTTATTCATGAAATAATGATTTTGATTGTAATTTAACATTTAAAGCTAATTTAAATTATTGAATTTGAAACATTAATTTACCAGTTTGTCATATTGTATAGCTGCCATTATAAATGGGGCAACTGCCTTGGTATCGTTATGCCTTATTTTCTCGCTAATATAATACTCAAAAGTACCATCACGCCGGGTTGTTCCTCCTAATCCGGCTGAGCCACAGGTAGGGGTAATCATCAGACTACTGTCGGGTTGAACTTTTACAAGCGTATTTACGGTTCCTTTAAAAGATTTTATTGCATAATTATAATAAGTATCCCGATCGATATACGATTTGTTTATTGCTTTTAAGAAAAAATAGGAGAACATAGTACTGGCAGAGGCTTCAAGATAATTACCTTCGCGATTTCCCTGATCAAGTACCTGATACCAAACACCTGTAGCGGGATCCTGAACTTTCACAATAGCAGCTGCCAATCTTTGCACAATCGCAACAATACTATCATATTTTGCATGCTCTTTGGGAAAATAATCCAGCACATCAACCAATGCCATCGCGTACCATCCCATTCCACGTCCCCAGAAATTAAGGGATGTTCCTGTTTCTTTATTGGCCCAGAACATTTCTTTTGATTCGTCCCAACCATGGTATAACAGACCGGTTTCAGGGTCACGGGTCACTTTTTCCATATTCATATACCACAATGCTATTTCATCAAAACTTTCCGGTTCATTAAATTCTTTGGCATATTGAGCATAAAAAGGCCCTCCCATATATAGTCCGTCAAGCCACATTTGGTGGGTGTATACTTTTTTATGCCAAAAACCGCCAATTTTAGTTCTGGGATGTCCCTTTAGCTGATCCCGCAAAGTATCCATTGCAATTTTATAACGGTTATCTCCGGTTCTATTGAATAAATGAAATAACATTTTCCCCGAATTAATCTTGTCGATATTATAATCCTCTTTTTTATATCCTTTAATAATACCATTGTTGTCAATAAGGGTGTCGGCGTAAT
>CBFCXR010000344.1:0-1539 GCA_965602045.1 uncultured Bacteroidales bacterium
AAGGACTGCTTCAGATACTGCAATGTAATGACGGTTTTGTTTTATTGTTTCACGATAGAAACCGTTTAACATTGCGGGAGTATTTCCATAATTTTCATTTATTCTGCGCATAGCTTTTCTAAGCAACTCAATTGGATTGCCTGTTCTGATAATTACTTCCTGTATTGGTATCGGATCAGGTACAAGCTTAATAATATTCTTTTTATTTGCTAGTGAATTCAGTGCCAATTCCTGCGTTTTATAGCCGATAAATGAAATACTAAGTTTCTCATTACTTTTGTCGGATGGCACCTTAAGAATAAATTCGCCATCAATATTTGTCACTGTACCAATACTTGAACCTTCAAGATATATACTTGCAAATACTATAGGTTCTTTTGACTCACTATCAACTATTTTACCAGTATATGCATTATACATAGCAGAGTCCTGGATACCCGTATTTCTACCGGATAAACCAGGCCGGGCAATTGTTATACCTTGAATACAAAATGTTAATACAAGAATAACAATTGATTCCATTCTAAATTTTTTAACCATTGTTTTCATTATATTTTTTTTTAAATTACAAAATTATTTTAAACTTTTTAAAGATTTTATTTTTGAATAAATGCATTTAAAAAAACCTTTCTATTAGTAAGATTATTAAATATGATTTTACCCTATAATTTATTTGGTTATTTAACTTTTGATTGGCTGACGGGCAGGTAAAATCAACTGGTTTAAGCGTCCGCCTGGACCTTTATATCATTTCACAGCAAATAATCCCGATAAATAGTCTGGGTATAAGCAGCCGCATGCATGCCGGGCATATGATACAGGAGGTTTATAACTTGTTTTTATCCAAGCAACTCTTCCTTAACGTTCTTGCTATATTAATTTTTCACAAGCTTTTGTTGCACCGTATTTTTTCCTTGTCTTAATCTGCAAACATATATTCCGGTTGGAATATGATTTGTTGGAATGTTAATCCATTCGTTAGGATAAGTATTTTCAAGCTTTTCGAAAATTATCCTTTGGCCCGTAATACCATATAATGCTATTTCCAAAGGTTCTGAATGAATAAGACTTACCGCTTTTATGTTTAATGTTTCATCAAAAGGATTGTTCAAAACATTCATATCTAAAGCTGAAAAAGTTGTTTCTTCAATGTTGGTGGTTACTACGCTAAATATCAAGGTGTATTTTAAGGAATAACCATTAATTGCTTTCACGGTAATTGTAGCATTGCCGGGTACCTGAGCCGGTACTTCTATACTTATCACTGCCTTATCTGATAGTGGTTCTGCGGTAATTGCGGGAATAGCAGTTAAAGTATCCTCAAATTCAATATTATATGTTCTAGTATACGGTTGAAATCCTTCAATTTCAATACCATTTAGTTTAATATACTTCAATTCGGCATTGTTCTGTAAACTGTCGAGATACAATAAAGAGGTATTGGCCTTTAAAATCTTATATACTTCATCATTTTGAATTCCTGGCGCCCAGCTGCTGCTGAAATTATCTGGATTTACATTGTAGGCAAACATCTTAGTC
>CBFCXR010000345.1:0-1500 GCA_965602045.1 uncultured Bacteroidales bacterium
CTTGTAGCAGGTATCGTTAAGACAGTAATTATAGGAAGTGCTTCCTTTGCTTCTCCTTCCCCAACGGCCAGCTCCCAGACATCCCCTTCATAAAATGTGCCGACGGATATTGCTTTTACAGTATCGATAACACTTCCACCGCCCAGGGCAATTAAAACATCGGGCTTTTCAGCTTTTGCAATTTCAATCCCCTTCCTGACATGCTCGACTGTCGGGTTTGATTTTACCCCAAAAAAGGGCAGGACTTCTGTTCCTGCTTCTTTTAATGAACTCAAGGCCTTATCAAGCAGGCCAAGAGATTTTACAAGTTTTTCATCATAAGTGACAAGTAAGGCTTTTTTTCCAAAAGATGAAGTTAACTCTCCCAGCCTATCGATGGTACCCTCGCCAAATACTATTTTTGTCGGTATATAGTACTCAAATGGAAACATTCATACCCCTCCTTAAAATATATTAAATAATTATTAACTTACATATCAGTTCAGGTCTGCTACTGATTCAGTCATTTTAAAGGTAGTTTTAAGCTCAATATTTTCAGGCTTATAATTATCCATTCCCTTTTTTATTCTATTAAGCAAAACCTTTGCAGCATTTATGCCGATTTCCTCAAGAGGCTGGCATATTCCTGAAAATTCTGGTTTTATCAATGATACAAAACTGTAATAAGGAAATTGTGATAATTGATCAAATACTATTACAGATATTTCATCAGGTATCTCAATGTTATATTCCAGTTTCGCTTTTAGTGCTCCTGCAGCTAAATAGGTATTTGAACAAAATATTAATGTTGGCGGAACATTTAAATTAAGTAAACGCATAAATTCTCTTTTAGGAGAATCCTGATCCCAGGCACTATAAATAGATGATACATAATTTTTAACAAGCTCTATCTGATTATTTTCCAGTGCATCCTTATAACCATTGAATCTTTCATCATCGGTATAACATTTTTCGAGCCTCATTATAGCTATCTTTTTATGACCTTTGCGTATAGCAAGAGATATGGCATCATAAGTGGCATTATAATTATCGACGGTAACACTGTCACATTCTATACCTGGTATCAATCTATCCATTAAAACTACAGGAATTTCATTCTTTAGACACTCTTTTACATGTTCACCATTATAACTGCCTGATGCAATTACTATTCCATCAACCTTTTTATTTGCCAGAACCTTAACCTGTTCTTGTTCAAGAGATATATCATTGCCATAATTACTTAAAATCATTTGATAATTATTTTTACTCAAATAACTTTCAAAAGCTCTTAATATGGGAGGAAAAAATTGATCTGTGATTATAGGTATTACTACTCCAATAGTATTGGTCCTGTTTGATTTTAATCCGCTGGCAAGCGGATTTATATTATAATCCAGTTCCTTGATTGCTATATCAATTTTTTCTCTATTTTCTTTTTTGACAGTTTTACCGTTTAAATACCTGGATATTGTTGCCTTCGAGACACCTGATCTTTTTTCAACATCTAATATTGTTGCC